>SDXZ01000355.1 GCA_004210805.1 Acidovorax sp. | reverse complement strand
CGCAGCACGCCGCTTGCCGCCGCTGAACATGCTGCGCGCCTTCGAGGCGGCCGGGCGGCTGCTCAGCGTGACCCACGCGGCGCGCGAGTTGAGCGTGACGCAAAGCGCCGTCAGCCACCAGATCAAGGCGCTGGAGGAGTGGTTGGGCGTGGCCCTGGTCGGGCGTGACGGCCGGCGCCTGGCGCTGACCACGCCAGGCGCCGCGCTGCTGCCGGGGATCACCAGCGCGCTCGACCTGATGGCGCAGTCCACCGCGGGCATCGAGCGGCTCACCCGCCGCAACACCCTGGTGGTGAATGCCACGGCCACACTGGCGTCGCAATGGCTCATTCCGCGCCTGGCGGGCTTTTGCGCGCAGATGCCGGGGCTGGATGTGCAGCTGGTCACGACGGTGGGGTTCATGGAATTCGAGCCGGCGCAGTACGACGTGTCGATCCGCTGCTTTGCCGATGCCGACCTGGCGGCGCTGCCCGAGCGCAGCGGGTGGCGGGATGTGAGCCTGGGCGCCTTCATTCCCGACACGCTCACCCCCGTGTGCAGCCCCGCGCTGCTGGCGGACGGCCGGGCCGTGGCGTCGCCCCAGGGGCTGGCGCGTTTCACGCTGCTGCACAGCCGGTCTACGCCGCTGGTGTGGCAGCAGTGGCTGGACGAGGCGGGCGCGCCCGGCCTGCAGCCCGCAGGCGACCTGGTGTTCGACCATGCCCACCTGAGCGTGCAGGCGGCCATCCAGGGCCTGGGCGTGGCGCTGGGCAACCCACGGTTCCTGGGCGACGCGCTGGCCAGCGGGCTGCTGGTGATGCCGTTCGCCGATGTGCTGTCGGGCGAGAAGAAGTACTACTGGCTGCGGCCCGCACGTGCCGCGCAGGACCCGGCGTCGGTGGCGTTCTGCGACTGGCTGTCGGCAGCCTGAGGCTGCGGGCGCTGCCCTCCGCCGGGCCCGCGCCTCACATCACCACGGCGCGCGCCAGCATCACGCACCAGTCCCACGCATTAAGGCGCGGGCGGGTGTGCAGGCTGCCGCCCTGCAGTGCGTCGACCTTGTCGAGGATGCGCAGGCCGCCTTGCACCACCAGCCGCAGCTCCCAGCCCGCACGGCCGGGCAGGCGGTGCACCAGCGGCGCGCCGCTGTGCATGCTGGCGCGGGCCCACTGGGCGCAGTTCACGATGAGCCGCACGTTCTCGGGCGTGCTGCGCAGTGCCAGCAGGTCGGCCTGGCTGGCGCCGTGGGTCACGCAGTCGGCGCGCGGCAGGTAGTGGCGGCCCCGGGGGATGTCCACCGACAGGTCCTGCCAGAAGTTGATGAGCTGCAGGGCGGTGCAGATGGCGTCGCTCTCGCGCAGGGCTTCGTCGCTGTGCACGCCATACAGATGCAGCAGCAACCGGCCCACCGGGTTGGCGGAGCGGCGGCAGTAGTCCAGCAGCTCTGCGCGGTCGGCGTAGCCCTTGGCGTCGCGCGTTTTTTCCACATCCTGCGCAAAGGCGCTGAGCAGGTCGGCCAGCAGCGGCACGGGCAACTGGTGGCTGCGCAGCACGCCCTGCAGCGGCAGGAAGACGCTGGCCCAGCGCGGCGAGGGAGCCTGTCCCTGGGCGACCGCCATCAGGTCGGCGTGGTAGGCGGCTAGGTCGGCCAGGCGGTCGGCGGCCGGGGCGTCGCCTTCATCGGCGATGTCGTCGGCCGTGCGGGCGAAACCGTAGATGGCGGCAATCGGCTGGCGCAGGTGGGGCGGGCACAGCACCGAGGCGACGGGGAAGTTCTCGTAGTGCGTGACGGGGGCTGCCACGGCGTCGGCAGCGTTGGCCGCAGATGGCG
>SDXZ01000188.1 GCA_004210805.1 Acidovorax sp. | reverse complement strand
GGTGAACACGATCTCGATGTCGCCCGCCGGGTGCCGCGCATCGCGCACCGTCAGGCCCGACAGCGCCACCATGCGCTGCGCCAGGTCCAGGATCTGCAGCGGCTCGCCCATGTCGAGCAAAAACACGTCGCCCCCTTCGGCCATGGCACCGGCCTGCAGCACCAGTTGGGCCGCTTCGGCAATGGTCATGAAGTAGCGCGTGACCTCCGGGTGGGTCACCGTGACGGGGCCGCCCATGGCGATCTGCTTGCGAAACAGCGGGATCACGCTGCCGCTGGACCCCAGCACGTTGCCAAACCGCACCATGGAAAACCGGGTGGTGCATTTCCAGGGGGCGTCCGCCGCATCAGTGCCGAACGGTGTGCGCGGCGACGCGGCCACGGCCTGCAGCACCATCTCTGCCACCCGCTTGGTGGCACCCATGATGTTGGTGGGCCGCACGGCCTTGTCGGTGGAGATCAACACGAAATGGCTGGCCCCGTGCTCCAGCGCCACCCGCACCATGGCGAGCGTGCCAAAGACATTGTTCAGGATGCCTTCGCCTGCGTTGGCCTCCACCATCGGCACATGCTTGTACGCCGCTGCGTGGTAGATGGACATGGGGCGGTAGCGGCGGCAAATGTCGGCCATGCGCTCCTGCTGCGTCACATTGGCCAGCAAAGGAGTCAGCTCACAGGCGTGTTCTCCTGTCTGTGCCAGCAGCGCTTGCAGCTCGTGGTGGATGGTGTAGAGCGCGAATTCGCTGTGCTCGACGAGGAGGAGTTGCCGCGGTTGCTCGCGCACGATCTGGCGGCACAGCTCGCTCCCGATGCTTCCGCCCGCGCCGGTGACCAGCACCACGGTGCCCGACAGACTGCGGCCCAGCAGCCCAGGGTCGGGGGCCACGGGTTCACGGCCGAGCAGGTCCTCGATCTCCAAATCCTGGAAATCTGTGACCGTGACCCGGCCGCTGGCCAGGTCCGACAGGCCGGGCAGGGTGCGGATGTGCACGGGCAGGTCCCGCAGGCCTTCGATGATTTGCCGGCGACGCTGCCGTGTGGAACTGGGCAGCGCCAACAATACGTCGGTGATGTCGAGCCGACGGACCACGTCCTGTAAAGCCTTCGGCGAATGCACGCGCACACCATTGATGCTGCGGCCAATCTTGCTCGCGTCGTCGTCCACAAAGCCTTTGAGCAGGTACTGGGGCATGTTGCCCAGGCCGGCGGCCGTCTGGGCCCCGGCGCTGCCGGCGCCGTAGATCAGCAGTCGGTGCGACGCGCGGCTGTTGCGGCCTGCCAGGGCGAGCCAACCCAGTGCGCGGCTGGCGCCCACCAAAAGCATGAACAGCAGGGGCTGCAAAATGCCCACGCTGCGCGGCACGCCCTCCCACTGTGCAGCCAGCAGGCATGCCAAGAGCAGCGTCCCGTAGACGGCCACCGCCTTGCCCGTGGTGATGAGTGCGGTGATGCCCGTGTAGCGAAATATGGCGCGGTACAGCCCGAGCTTGGCGAAGATGGGAAATGCGAGCACAGGGGCCAAGACATAGGCCATCCACTGCATGCCTTGTGGCCAGTGGGGGGTGTCCAGCCGCAGTGTGAAGGCCAGCCACATCGCCGCGACACCAAGGCAAACGTCCATGGCCACGACCACGAGCCGTTTGGCTGTGCGGGACCAGCCCAGGATGCGTTGGAGCATGGGCGTGCGCGTCTGCTGGTTGGTACCGGAGAGGGTGCCTCGGCCGTTCATCATTGCGTGGGGGCGATGCCGGTGCGCTCCAGCACATCGCCCACCAGGTCCAACCGCACCAGAGGATTGTCCAGCTCCATCAGCCGCTGCTTCAGATCCAGCGGCACCGGCAGCAACTCGCACCAGCGGTTGGCCACCCAGCCGCAATCGTCCAGCTGAGCCATCGTGGGCATGATGGCCGTGGGTGTGTCGGGGTCGCGCTGTTGCAGCGTGTGCAGCACCTGCGCCAGGGCAGCGGAGGCTTTCTGAAGGTCGTCGGGAACAGGCACGGCCAGATCCTGGTCCATATGCTCCACATCAGCGATCCACAGGCCATGCGGCAGAAGGCTGCGGTGGGTGATGCGAAAACGCTGGGTGCCGCGGCACAACAAGGTGATCAGCCCCGGCTGCGGGGTCTCGATCTGTTCGATGACGGCCAGGGTGCCGACATTGCTGAATTGTTCGTCCGGGGCACCTGCCTGGCGCACCTCACGCCCGTGGGTGAGCGACACCACGCCGAACGGCGCGCCGGCCTGCTGGCATTTGCGCACCATGTCGAGGTAGCGCACCTCAAAGACACGCAGCGCCAGCAAGCCGCCAGGAAACAGCACTGAGCCCAGTGGGAACAGCGGCAGCGAGGACAGTGTGAGGTGCTGAGTCATGAAAAGAAGATGGCGGGCGGCATGTTCAAGTCAGTTGCGAAGAGCGGCTTGGCGGCTGACCGGCTACGAAGTAGGCCGTGGGGGCCGGTCCCTGGGCATGCGCACGACCTACGTTCGTCAAGTCGAGCCCAAGGGGTTGCCGGCCCGGCACGGCGCAAGCGCGGACGGCGCTGGCGCCACGCGCGACCCGTGCCATTGGGCCTTGGGGCTGTAGGGGCGACACCCGCCGCCGCTATCATCCCATGGCACGGCGCTGCTTTCAGCGTGGCCCTCGTTTTTGTCTCATCCATGCTCTACCAAATCGCCTCATTCCTGCTCGACGTTGTTGGTGGCTTGCTCACGGGGGCGTGCCTGTTGCGGCTGTACATGCAGTGGCAGCGGGTGCCGTTTTCAAATCCCGTGGGCGGGCTGGTTTTTGCGCTCACCGACTGGCTGATCCTGCCGCTGCGCAAGATGATTCCGCCGGTGGGGCGCTGGGATGTGTCGAGCCTGGTGGCCGCAGTGCTGCTGCAGCTGGTGCAGTACCTTTTGCTGACCTTGCTGCTGGGGGCCGCGTCTGCGTGGGCCTGGCTGCCCTGGCTGGCGCTCTTCGGGCTGGCCCGGGTGGCGGTGTCCGGGCTGATCGGGCTGTTGATTGTGTATGCCGTGATGTCCTGGGTGCAAGCGCGGTCGCCGCTCTCGGATGTCATTGTCCGGCTGTGCGAACCGGTCCTGCGGCCGCTTCGGCGGATCATCCCCCTGGTGGGGGGCATCGACCTCTCACCCTTGGCCGCGCTGGTGCTGCTGCAGGTGGCGATGATCGTGCTGGGCCATCTGCAGGCCAGCGTGCTGCGCTGACCGAAAAATAGGCATAAAAAATGCCCTTAGCGCTTATCTATAAAGCGTTTTATGCTATCAAAATAATAGTGATCCGCTGCGCTGGGTGGCGCAGCGGATCACTCCGATTCCGCGGTCAGGCCGTGCTCACATCACCGCGTCAGCTGGCAGGCGCTGCAGAATGGCCAGGCTGCTGGCCACCGTGTTGCGCAGCTCGCGGCGGTCGCAGATGAAGTCCACGGCGCCTTTGGTCTGCAGGAACTCGGCGCGCTGAAAACCTTCTGGCAGGGTCACGCGCACGGTGGACTCGATCACGCGCGGGCCGGCAAAGCCGATCAGCGCCTTGGGCTCGGCAATCACGATGTCGCCCACAAACGCAAAGCCGGCGCTCACGCCGCCCATGGTCGGGTCGGTCAGCACGCTGATGTAGGGCAGGCCCTTCTTGGCCAAGCGGGTCAGTGCTGCATTGGTCTTGGCCATTTGCATCAGGGACAGCAGGCCTTCCTGCATGCGCGCGCCGCCGGTGGCGGTAAAGCAGATGAAGGGCACTTTCTGTTCAATGGCGGTTTCGACGCCGCGCACGAAGCGCTCGCCGACCACGGAACCCATCGAGCCGCCCATGAAGTCGAACTCGAAGCAGGCGACCACCACGTTGATGCTCTTGACCGCGCCACCGATGACGATGAGGGCGTCGGTTTCGCCAGTGTTCTCGAGCGCTTCTTTCAGGCGCTCGGGGTACTTGCGGCTGTCTTTGAACTTGAGGGCGTCTACCGGCAGCACTTCCTGGCCGATTTCATAGCGGCCCTCGGCGTCCAGGAACGAGTTCAGCCGTGCGCGGGCGCCGATGCGGTGGTGGTGGCTGCAGTGGGGGCAGACATTCTGGTTTTGTTCCAGGTCGGACTTGTAGAGCACCGTTTCGCAGCTCGGGCACTTGATCCACAGGCCTTCGGGCACCTGGCGGCGCTCGGTCGGGTCCGTTTGCTGGATCTTGGAGGGCAGAAGTTTTTCGAGCCAGGACATGGTTTTCCTCTGTGTGAATGGGCCATTGGCGGCACGGCCTTGAAACTGGCGCGGTCCTGAAGACCAGGGCTTCCGCGCAAGGGCCGCCCCGCCGCGCTGGGAGCGTCCCCCTTCCCGCGCGGAGCACGAGAGAAGGGGGAAGCGGCAAAGCCGCTCAGGGGGATGGGCCCTGATTTTACGCGTCCAAAGCCTTGCGGATGCCCCGCAGAAAGTCGATCGTGAGCGGGACCACCTTGGCGTGCTCCTGGTCTTCGATCAGCTGGATGATGCGGCTGCCGATAACCACCGCGTCCGCCACCTTGCCAATGGCCTGGGCCGTGGCCGCATCGCGGATGCCAAAGCCCACACCCACCGGTATCGTCACATGCTGGCGAATGCGGGGCAGCATCTGCTCTACGGCCGAGGTGTCGAGCGCGCCGGATCCGGTGACGCCCTTGAGCGACACGTAGTACACATAGCCGCTGGCCACGCGCGCCACCTGGGCCATGCGCTCGTCGGTACTGGTGGGGGCCAGCAGGAAAATCAGGTCCATGCCGTTGGCCTGGAGGCTCGCAGCAAAGGCCTCGCATTCTTCGGGCGGGTAATCCACGATGAGCACGCCGTCGACCCCGGCTTCGGCAGCGTCGCGCACAAACGCGCCCTCGCCGTGCACCTGGTCATAGCGCTCCACCGGGTTGGCGTAGCCCATCAGCACCACGGGCGTCGTGCTGTTGCGCTTGCGGAACTCGCGCACATGGTCGAGCACCTGCACCATGCCCACACCCAGGCCCAGCGCCTTTTCGCCGGCCTTCTGAATGACGGGGCCGTCGGCCATGGGGTCGGAGAACGGCACGCCCAGCTCGATCACGTCGGCACCGGCCTCCACCATGCCGTGCATGAGGGCGGGCGTGATGTCGGCAAACGGGAAGCCTGCGGTGACATAAGGGATCAGCGCCTTGCGGCCCTGGGTTTTCAGCTGTTCAAAAGTGGTCTGGATGCGGCTCATGGCTTGGCGTCTCCTGCAGCGCCTTTGACAGTCAGGCCGCGCATGGAAGGGCGGTCGTAGAAATCTTCACCCGACAGGTCGGCCACGGTGCCGATGTCCTTGTCGCCCCGGCCCGAGAGGTTGACCAGGATGGCCTGGTCAGGCCGCATGGTGGGTGCGAGCTTGAGGGCGTAGGCAAAGGCGTGGCTCGATTCAAGCGCCGGGATGATGCCTTCGGTGCGGCACAAGTGGTGGAAGGCCGAAAGCGCTTCCTTGTCCGTGATGCCCACATACTCGGCACGCCCGATCTCCTGCAACCAGGCGTGCTCGGGGCCCACGCCGGGGTAGTCCAGGCCCGCGCTGATGCTGTGCGTCTCGGTGATCTGGCCGTTGGCATCCTGCAGGATGAAGGTGCGGTTGCCATGCAGCACGCCGGAGCTTCCGCGCTGCAGCGATGCCGAATGCTTGCCGCTGTCCAGGCCCTCGCCAGCCGCCTCCACGCCGATCAGCCGCGTTTTGTCGAACGGGATGTAGGGGTGGAAGATGCCCATGGCATTGCTGCCGCCGCCCACGCAGGCGATCACCAAATCGGGCTGCTCGGCGGCGATCTTCTGCTCGGCCAGCAGGGGCGGCATCTGCTCGATGGACTCCTTGCCGATCACGCTTTGAAAGTCGCGCACCATCATCGGGTAGGGGTGCGGGCCCGCCACGGTGCCGATGATGTAGAAGGTGTTATCCACATTGGCCACCCAGTCGCGCATGGCTTCGTTCAGTGCGTCTTTCAGCGTCTTGCTGCCCGACTCGACCGGCACCACGGTGGCACCCAGGAGCTTCATGCGAAACACGTTGGGGCTTTGGCGCTTGACGTCTTCGCTGCCCATGTAGACCACACATTCGAGGCCGTAGCGCGCGCAGATGGTGGCCGTGGCCACGCCGTGCTGGCCGGCGCCGGTCTCGGCAATGATGCGTGGCTTGCCCATGCGCTTGGCGAGCATGGCCTGGCCGATCACGTTGTTGATCTTGTGGGCGCCGGTGTGGTTGAGGTCTTCGCGCTTGAGGTAGATCTGCGCACCGCCCAGCTCGCGGCTGGTGCGGGCTGCGTGGTAGACCGGTGAGGGTCGGCCCACGAAGTGCTTGAGTTCGTACTCGAATTCAGCGAGGAACTCGGGGTCGTTCTGGTAGCGGGCGTAGGCCTCGCGGAGTTCCTGGATGGCGTGGGTGAGTGTTTCGCTGACGAAGCTGCCGCCGTAGGAGCCGAAATGGCCTGAGGGATCAGGTTGCTGATAGGAATTCATGAGGGTTCTTTGCAAGTTGGGCATCGGCCGCGCGCACGGCGGCGATGAACCTTTGGATTTTTCCGGCGTCCTTGATGCCCTTGACGGGTTTGCCGTCGGGGCCATCGGCCTCGACGCCGGAGCTGACATCAACCGCCAGCGTGTGACAACGCGGGCGGACTTGCAAAATGCCATCGGTCACGTTTGCAGGCGTGAGTCCACCAGACAAAACGAGGTGAGAGCTGACGCTTGGTGGAAGGAGTGACCAATTGAATGCCTTGCCGCTGCCACCATAACCGTCGACGTGGGCGTCGAGCAGGATGGCTTGGGCGTGAGAGTAATCGTGCGCGTATTTTACGAGGTCAAACTGTGCCGCACCATCGCCGAGGGGAATCCGTGCGGCCCGCAGGTAGGGCCGCGCGCCCCGGCCGGTGGCTGCCAAACAATCCTCCGGCGATTCATCACCGTGGAATTGGATGGTAGCGCCCGCTATCAAAGCGCTAGCTGCTATCACATTTGTAGCATCCTCGTTGACGAACAACAGGACGGGCGTCACGAAGGGTGGCAGCCGGCGCGCCAACTGTGCTGCGCGTGCCGGGGTCACCGCACGCGGGCTGGGGCCGTACAGCACAAATCCGACGGCATCGGCGCCCGCAGCCACCGCGGCATCGACGTCCTGTTCGCGGGTCAGCCCACAGATCTTGATGCGGGTGCGGGTGCTGGGCAGCGGGGTGGAGGGTGTCGCAGCGGGTGGTCTCATGGAAGCCAATCATACGCAGCCGTGCGCTCGGGCAGACCCCAGGCGGCTTCGTAGACGGGGCCCAAAAAATACAAGCCGTCGGGCGAGAACGTTGGCGCGGCGGCATCGCGCGATCTCGTGGCGAGCACCTTTTCCATCCAGTCGGGCGACTCCTTGCCCTGGCCGATGGCAATCAGGCAGCCCATGATGTTGCGGATCATGTGGTGCAAAAAGGCGTTGGCTTCGAACTCGAAACGCCAATAGCAGGGGCTCCAGCCCAATTCAGGGTGGGGCACGCTCTGGCCTCGGCACGAGATGCCGATGCGCTGCAGCGTCTTGACGGGCGACTTGGCCTGGCACGCCGACGCGCGAAAAGAGGTGAAGTCGTGCTCTCCGAGCAAATGGTCTGCGGCCTGGCGCATGGCGTTGTGGTCCAGCGGATGGAACACCCATCCGACCCGACCCGCATCGACGCTCGGGCGCACGGGCGACTGGAGCAGCACATAGGCGTACCGCCGCGCCACCGCGCTCCCGCGGGCGTGGAAGTCATCCGGCACAGGCTGCGCCCACTGCACCGCAATGTCGGATGGGAGGAACGTATTGGTCCCACGCACCCAGGAAGAGGCGGGGCGGTCCAACGGGGTGTCGAAGTGCACCACCTGCATCAGCCCGTGGACTCCGGCATCGGTCCGGCCAGCGCACAAGGTACTGACCCGATGCGTAGCAAAGCGGCCCAGGGCCGCTTCGAGTTTGTCTTGAATGGTGTTGCCAGACAGCTGGCTTTGCCAGCCGCTGTAGGCCTGACCGTTGTAGCTGACACCCAGGGCCAACCGCGTCATGGGGCGGCCCGGGGTTCTAGGTAAGGTGCGGCCCGCAGGGCGCGGCGCATCAACCCAGTTCGGCCAGCATGCGCTGGGCGCGGGTCTTGAGGGCACCGCTCGATTCAGCAACCACTTCCTCGATCAGCGTCCGGGCGCCATCGGTATCGCCGATGGCGTTGAACTCTTCGGCCAGCGCCAGCTTGGTGGCCAGCGGGTCGTCTTGCGCGGCAGAAAAATCATCCATCGGCGCAGTGGCTGGCACGGCCTTGGGCGCCGGTGCAGCCATGGGTGTGGATGGCGCGTTCAAATCCAGCGAAAGGTCGCCCAGGTCAAACTCCATGGGGCCGGAGTCCTTCGCATCGGCGGACAGAGGAACGGGGCCGGAAGGCGCCATCGTCAGGTCGTCGGTGCGTGGGAAGTCCAGATTCGCCACGGGGGGCGGAGTCATCGGGCTGGGGGTCGCATCGGGGG
>SDXZ01000187.1 GCA_004210805.1 Acidovorax sp. | reverse complement strand
GGCGTGGAGGGCTTGGCGGGAGGGGGGCTAGCGGGCATGCGGCCAATGCTATCGGCACGGTGCGGGCCAGCGCGGTGGTGGCGCGCCCAAGCTGCTGTGCGCCACGGCCTACGCGGCAGACCTTGTCCAGTCAGCCCCTCCCAGGTTCGTCAGCGATGCCATGAAGTGCGCGGCGCAGCGCGGCCGGCGCCTTGCGGCACAATCGCGCCCTTTTCCGCGCAGTGCGCGTGGCCTCCTTGTGCCCCGTGCCGCCGCCTGGCGCCGTGCGCCCAGCCGGTCGCTGCCCCGTCCGATCCGCCTTCACCTTTCGCCCATGCCCTCGATCCTCATCCGCAATTTCCGCCCCGGCGACGAGGCCGCGCTGCGCGCCGTCTTCCACGCGTCGGTGCACGGCCTGGCCCGCCAGCACTACACGCCCGAGCAGCGCGACGCCTGGGCGCCCCAGCAGCACGACCCCGCGCAGTGGGCCGAGCGCATGCAGGCCAACCAGCCCTACGTCGCGCAGATGGACGGCAGCGAGGCCTTGGCTGGCTTTGCCGACCTGCAGCCCACAGGCTACATCGACCAGTTTTTTGTGGCCCCGGCCTTTGCCGGGCAGGGCGTGGCGCGTGCGCTCATGGACCACCTGCATGCGCAGGCGCTGCAGCGCGGAATCCCGCGGTTGTGGGCGCATGTGAGCCTCACGGCCGAGCCGTTTTTTGCGGCACAGGGTTTTACCGTGCAAGAGCGCCGCGAAGTCGAGCGTGCGGGCGTGGTGCTGCGCAACGCGCTCATGGACAAAACTCTCGCCCAGAGCTGACCGCTATACATTTAATAGCTATCAGTGATTGCAGATAAAGCGCTGGAGGCCTCTGGAGCCTCAAAAACGCCGTGGCCATGCGCCACCGCCACCCGGGCGGGCCACTGCCCGGCCCCGGTTCGCACTACAGTCATCCCCCCAGCCGGGCCGCCACCGCCCCTTCGAACACGACAAAAGAAAGCCTCCCATGACGAAAGACCTCGCGCGCCAGAACGAACTCAAACCCATGTCGCTGTGCGAGCCCTGCCAGGGCATTCAGCGCAACTGGCGCAAGGCGCCCGGCCACGCCGAGCTGGTGCAGCGCGGCAACCGCCAGGAAGAGCGCGGCGACGGCACCGTCACCATCACCCGCTACGTGTGCGACCGCTGCGGTACGGCGTGGGAATACGAGAACGACAGGAACAACCAGAAAGCGGGCTGGTCGGTGGTAGGGCGGTAACTGCCTGGTCCGGCGCGCACCGGCCGGACTCTCGGGCGCTGCACGCTGCAGGCAGCGCCGTGTCAGCGCTCCCGCACGGCTCTGCCAGTCGCCGCCAGCACCATCGCCACCAGCACACAACCGAGCCCCGCCCACTGCCAGGCGCGCACCGACTCGCCAAGCACCACCACGGACAGCAGCAGCGCCGACACCGGCAGCCAGACCGTGGCGAGCGACGCGCGCACGCCGCTGGTGCGGGCGCTGCCCGCGTACCACAGCAAGAACCCTCCCACTGTGGGCACCCACGCGTAGTACAGCACCCCCCACAACGCTGGCGCGGGCGTGGCGATGAGGGATGCGGCCCCACTGCCGCGCGCCAGCCACCAGGCTGGCAACAACGACAGCACCAACCCGCCAGCCGACATCAGCGTGGACATCGCCAGCGCAGGGATGGGCCGCGACAGGCGCTTGTTGGCGAGGATGAACACCGCCTCGCACGCCACAGCGGCCAGCACCAGCGCAATGCCGGTGAGCCGCGTGGCGCCCGCAGCCGGGCCGGTGCCGGCCTCGGGCGTGAACGTCACGGCCATCACGCCCAGCGTGGCCAGTGCAATCGCCACCATCAGCCGCGCGCCGGGCCGCTCGCCCAGCAGCAGGGTCGAGAACAACGCTGCCGTCGCTGGCAGCGTGCCGGCCACGATGCCGGCGTCGGACGCGCTGGCCAGCGTCACGCCCAGGATGAGCAGCACCGAATACCCCACGCTGCCGGCCGCCGCCTGCACGGTGAGGAGCACCGCGTCGCGCCGGCCCACGCGCGGCAGCCGCTGGCCGCGCCAGCGCATCAGCGCAAAGAACACCGGCAGTGCCAGCGCGTGCCGCAGCACGGTGGCCAAAAAGGGCTCGATGTCCTGCCCGATGATCTTGCTGACCACCACTGTGCTGCCCACGAGCACCATCGCCAGGCTGCACAGCAGCTGGCCCTTGAGTGAATCCGACATGAACGACAACCTTGCTGAAGTGATGAGAAATCAGCGGGCAGTTTCGAAGGTTGGGCGCCCTGGGTCTTGAACGTTATTGCGCGGGCAATGCCCGATGCGCCTTTTGCCACGCGCCGGGCGTAAAGCCGAACTGACGCGCAAAGATGCGCGTCATGTGGCTCTGGTCGGCAAAACCGCTGGCGGCTGCCGCATCGGCCAGGCTGGCGCCGCGGCGGATCAGGTGGCGGCTGCGCTCGGCGCGCTGCTGCAGCAACCAGGCGTGTGGCGGCAGGCCGTAAGCGTCGGCAAACCGGCGCAGCAGCTGGTAGCGGCTCAGGCCCGCCCACGCGGCCATCTGCGCCAGCGTGGGCGGCGCCAACGGGGCATCGGCCAGCCAGTCGCGCACCTGCTGCAGCACCGGGGCTGCGTGGACCGTGCCATCCGGCACCGGGGCCAGGTTGGCGTGGTGGCGCAGCAGCAGGGCGCAGGTCTGGGCCAGCGATTCCTCGCAGGCCAGGCGGTGTACGGCGCTGGTCGCGGTGGCCTGCGGTGGCCCATGCGGGGCGAGCAAGCCCTGCGCATTCCAGTGCGCCACCCGGGTGATCAGCGTGTGCAGCGCCTGGGCCAGGGCGGCATCCTGGATGACCGGGCGCGTGAACGCGATGTCGCCCTGGCCCGCGGCGCCACCGTGCTCCTCGGCGGCCAGCGCGTGCAGGGCGCCGGGCTCCACGTACACCATGCGCCAGCGGCGCGACGTGCTGCCCAGCGGCTGGCCGTCGTGCACCTCGCCCGGGTTGGTGGTGATGAGGTCGCCCGCGTAGGCATCCACCTGGCCGCGCCCGCTGGCCGAGCTCTGCGCGCCGTGGTCCAGCAGGCCCAGCCCGTAGACTGCGTGCCAGTGCCGGCCGTAGTGGCGGGAACTTTCAGCCTGTGTGCAGTACACACCTTGCCAGGGCGATGCGAAAACCTGGCACTGGTGAAGGGGTGGCTGCGTCATGCCGCAGATTATTGCGGGCGCTCCGCCCTTGCCACTGCGACCGCCGCCGCAACCGCGCCGAGCCCGGCCCCCTCCACCCCACAAAGGACCTCTCTCCATGGTGTACCGCAGACGTTTTTTGGGCACCGCACTGCGCAGCCTGGCCGCTGGCGCCACGGCGCTGGCCGGGTTGCAGGCGGCCTATGCCCAGCCCAGCTATACCGTGCCGCTGGAGCAATTGCAGGAGGCGGTAGCGCAGAAGTTTCCGCGCAGCGTGCCGGTGCAGGGCTTGCTGGACTTGACCCTGCAGGCCCCACGCCTGCGCCTGTTGCCCGAGGTCAACCGGATCGGCGCATTGATGGCCGTGGACGCCGCGGGCGCCGCCCTGCGCCGCAGCCACGCGGGCAGTTTTGATGTGGAGTTTGCGCTGCGCTACGAGCCCAGCGACCGCACGTTGCGCGCGCACCAGATCAAGCTCGGGCGGCTGGACTTCCCTACCCTCAAGCCCGCCGTCAACGAGCTGATCAACGCCTACGGCCCGGTACTGGCCGCGCAGTCGCTGGGCGAGGTCACGCTGCACCAGCTGCGCCCGCAGGACACGGCCGTGTTCGACGGCATGGGGCTGCAGCCCGGGCCGATTAGCGTGACGGCCAAGGGGCTGACGGTGGCGTTTGTGAACAAGCCTTTGTAGCTGCCGCCGCTCCGGAAGAGGGCGGCCGCCCTGCGTCGCCAGGTGCCTACCTCGTAGGAGTGTTCGCGCCCCCTGCGGCGGGTTGCGGTACTTGCCCATCTGCCGCGCGGTCCTGAGCTGCGGCGAATACATGCTGGCGGATCAGTTGCAGCGCATGGCCGCGCTGGTTGCTGTCGGCCGACGCGGTGGACGTGACGGCCACCACAAGGTTCGACGCAGGGTGCACCCAGATGAACTGACCGCCCCAACCATTGGCCATGAACGTGGGCCGCGCGGCCTGGCCGGGCACCACCCACCACAAATACCCATACGACAGGCCCGCTGGCCTGCCCCCCGCGTTCTGCGCTTGGGTGGCCGCGGCGACGTAGTCCGCCGGAACAATCTGTTGGCCGTTCCATGCGCCGTGGTTCAGGTACAGCTGGCCGAGCTTGGCCATGTCGATCGGCCGCATGGACAGGCCGCGTTCGTATGACGGATTGCCCATTCCCAACGGCTCCACCAGGTGCTGGCGGGCATAGTCGGGCACAGGTTTGCCGGTGGTCTTTTCAAGAATAGCCATGAGCATCGGCACCACCGAGTTGTCGTAGGCAAACGTGCGCCCCGGATCGTGGGCCAGCGGCCGTGCCCATGCATCGCGCGGACTGAGGGGCGGCGCCGTGCCTGCCGCATCGTTGACCGCAAAACCGCTGGTCATGGTGAGTAGATGGCGCAGCGTCATGCGGGCAGCGCGGGGGTCGCTGTTGACGGCCTGCCATTCGGGCATCAGCTCGGTGACTGGCTGGTCCACGCTCGCAATGTGTTTCTGTGCAATCGCTGTTCCGATCAGCACGGAGACCGCGGTTTTGGCGACGGACTGCGTGTCGTGCAAGCGGGCAGGGTTGCCGTCGCGGTAGAAGCTGTAGACCACCCGGCCGCCCAGCATCACCACGGCGCTCTGCACGTCGGTGAGCTGCTCGGCCAGCACGGCATCAAGACGGTGGAACGCGGCGGCGTCCTGTGCCTGCTCAGCGCTTGGCGCCGAACGTGCGGAGTGGTGGACGGGCTGCCCCTGGGCATGCGTGGTGCCAGTGCCCAACGCGAGGCTGGCAAGAATGCCAAGACTCCAGTAACGCTTCATCGTGTCTCCTTATAAGTTTTGTGGAACGCGGCGCAGTGTAGGAGCTGGCTGAGTGTCCCGGTGCGTCGCATAAGCGAATGAAGGGCGTGATGAATTTGCCTGCTGTTTGCCTGCTGGTGCATCAAGTACCGCCATTTGCGACACCCCGCCGGACGCCAGTACCTCCCACACCACCATGCGCCCCTGTCTGGCACTGGCGCCACTGCGGCCTGCGCATGCTCACCGCATGACGCCATCCCACGTGCCCGGCCCGGAAAGCCTGGGCGATATCCTCGACCGGTTTGAAGAACTTGCGCAGCAAGAGAGCCGCGTCGCCGTGGCCGATACGGTCGATGCCGTGGGCACGCGCAGCTACGGGCCGTTCCTCATCGTGCCGGCCTTGATTGAGCTGTCGCCCATCGGCGGCGTGCCCGGCGTGCCGACGGCCCTGGCCGCGCTGGTGGCGCTGTTTGCGGTGCAGATGCTGTTGGGGCGCAGGCGCTTGTGGATGCCCGGCTGGGTCGCGCGGCGGGGCCTGGCCGCGCCGCGGCTTACGCGGCTGGTGGCGGCCGTGCGGCCCATGGCAGAGCGCGTGGACCGGTGGTTTCACGGCCGTCTGCGTGCGCTCACCTCGGGCGTGGGCGTGCGTGTGGCGGCGCTGGCCTGCATTGCGCTGGCGATGCTGGTGCCGCCGCTGGAGCTGTTTCCGTTTGCCAGTTCGGCGCCCATGGGCGCGATTGCGCTGATCGGGCTGGCGCTGCTGGTGCGCGATGGCGCGCTGATGGTGCTGGCTTCGCTGCTGGCCGGTGGCGCGGTGTGGCTGCTGGTCTCGCTGGTGTTCTGAAGCGCGTCCCGCGCCTTCCAACGCCTTTCAACGCCCATTGCGCGTTGACCGCGCGTCAGTCGCCGCGCACGCGCTCGGCGTATCCACGCTGCGCAAACTGCTGCACCACAAAGTCGACGAACACCCGGGTGCGCGCGGGCAGCAGCTTCTTGCTTGGGTAGTAGATCGATCCCGGCCCCCTGTCTGCCCACCAGCCGGGCAACACGCGCACCAGGTCGCCGCGTGCGAGCCAGGGCTGCACAAAGGGCATGGGCAGCACGGCCAGGCCCAGGCCCATCAGCGCGGCCTGGCACATGGCCTCGGGGTCGTCAAACACGATGCGCGGGCGCAGTTCGGCCACGCCGGCATCGCCCGCCTTGTTGCGCAGCGTGGTGACCGGCACGCGCCCGGTGCGGATAGCGCGGCGCACGATGCCGTCCCACTGCGCCAGGTCCGCCGGCTGTCGCGGCGCCTTGCGGCCTTTGAGCAGGGCGGGCGCGCCCACCACCACCAGGTGCACGGGGCCCAGCGTGCGCGCCACCATGTCGGGGTGCAGGTTCACACCGCCGCCAATGCCCGCGTCAAACCCCTCGGCGATCAGGTCGACCTGCCGGTTCTCGAAACGCCAGTCGGGCTGGATGGCCGGGTAGCGCTGCAAAAACTCGCCGAGCAGCGGCACCAGGTAGGCCCGGCCAAACGCCTGGCCCATGCTCACCTTGAGCGTGCCGGCGGGCTGCTGCTCGGCCTCGGCCGCGTGGTCCACCGCGTCGGCCAGCGCGACCAGCGGTGCGCTGATTTGCGCCAGCAGGCGCTGCCCGCCTTCGGTGAGTGCCAGGCGCCGCGTGCTGCGCTGAAACAGCCGCACTCCCAGCCCCGCCTCCAGCCGCGCGACGTTCTTGCTGACCGCTGCGGGCGTCAGACCCATGAGCCGCGCGGCGGCAGAAAAGCTGCCGCACTCGGCGGACTTCACGAACGATTCGAGGTGGCTGAGGGGCTGCATGCGGGGGATTGTGGCGCTTTGTATTTTCAACCCAGGGTTGTAAGCACCACAGCCAATTCATGGCTACCGCCAATGCAATGGTTTTTCGACACTGCAGGTGTTGTCGTCTTTAGCTTCGCTTTTTCAACACCTTGTGGAGAGCCCCATGACCAGCGTTTCCGTGACCCCTTCTTCCCACCCCGCCAGCGGCCAGCTCGCCGGCAAGGCCGCGTTTGTCACCGGCGGCGCACGCGGCATCGGCGTCGCCATCGTGCGGCGCCTGGCGCGCGACGGCGCTGCCGTGGCGTTCACCTACAGCAGCTCCGATGCACCGGCCAAGGAGCTGGCCGCAGCCATCGAAGCAGACGGTGGCCGCGCGCTGGCGATCGGCGCCGACAGCACCGATGCCGCTGCGGTCCAGGCCGCCATCGATGCTGCAGCCAGCGCGTTCGGGCGCCTGGACATCCTCGTCAACAACGCAGGTGTCGCGGTGGCGGGCGATTTTGAAAGCTATGCGCTGGCCGACTTCGACCGCACGGTGGCCGTCAACGTGCGTGGCGTGTTCGTCGCCACGCAGGCCGCCGTGCGCCACATGGGCCAGGGCGGCGCCTACGGCCGCGTCATCAACATGGGCAGCACCAATTCGGACCGCGTGCCATGGGCGGGCTTCAGCGTGTATGCCATGAGCAAGGCCGCCATCGTCGGACTGACCAAAGGCCTGGCGCGCGACCTGGGGCCGCGCGGCATCACCGTCAACAACGTGCAACCCGGTCCGGTCGACACCGACATGAACCCGGCGCACGGCCCGCTGGCGGGCAACATGCATTCGATGATGGCGCTGTCTCGGCATGCACACCCTGACGAGATCGCGGGCATGGTGGCCTACCTGGCCGGACCGGAGTCGGACATGGTGACGGGCGCGAGTTTGCTTATCGACGGCGGGTTCGCTGCCTGATCGGGTCGTGGTGTCCGCAGTGCGCGGCCTTAGCGCACCTTGCCAGCCGCCGGGCTGCTGCGGCGTGGCCGCCGCTTAGTGCCTGCTGCCGCAGCCGCCAGCTCGTGCGGCGCCAGCGTGTACGCCGGGTTGTTGGCCACTATCTCCACCGCCAGGTCGATGAACGCCCGCACCCGCGCCGGCAGCGCCGTGCGGCTGCCGTAGTACACGTACAGCGCCAGGTGCTGGGCAATATGCTGCGTGAGCAGCGGCACCAGCTGCCCGCTGCGCACCAGCGGCGCGGCGGTGGTGCCGATCAGCTGGCCTACAGCGTGGCCGCCCACCACGGCGCGGGCCTCGGCTTCGACGTCGTTGGTGCAAAACGCCTGCGCGATGTTGCGCGCCACGATGTCGTCGCCGACCTGAAACTCCCACGGCATCGACTTGCCGGTGGCCGCATGGCGAAACCCGGTGCAGCGGTGCTGGGCCAGGTCTTCAATGGTGGCCGGCGCGCCATGCCGCGCGATGTAGGCCGGCGCGGCGCACACCAGCAGCTGCAGCGTGAGCAGCCGCCGCGCCACCACGCCGCCCTCGGGTGGGTAGCCCGACCGAAAGCCCACGTCCACGCGGTCTTCCACCCAGTTGCCGATGCGGTCGTCCAGCTGCACGTCGGGCTCGACCCGCGGGTGGCGGCGGCAGAACTCGTCGAGCACGGGCCAGATCACCTCGAGCAGGATGGAGCGTGGCGCCACGATGCGCAGCGGCCCCGCCATCTCTTCGCGCCCGCGCCGTGCGCCGTGC
>SDXZ01000186.1 GCA_004210805.1 Acidovorax sp. | reverse complement strand
GCGCTGGATGCCGCCGCATCCGCTTCGGCCCCACCCAGCGCAACCCCACCCTCCGCAGAAGACTGCGCCGTGGTCGAGCTGCGCCAGTACACGCTGCATCCGCACCAGCGCGATGTGCTGATCGACCTGTTCGACCGCGAATTTGTCGAGTCCCAGGAGGCCCAAGGCCTGCGCGTGCTGGGCCAGTTCCGCGATCTGGACCGGCCGGACCTGTTCGTGTGGTTGCGCGGATTTGCCGACATGGAATCCCGCCGCCGCGCGCTCGAAGGCTTCTACGGCGGGCCCACCTGGGCCGCGCACCGCAGCGCCGCCAACGCGACGATGATCGACTCGGACAACGTGCTGCTGCTGCGCCCCGCGTGGCCCGGCGCCGCCGCCGCACTGCCCCAGCATCCCCGCACCGCCCCGGGCGCCAGCGGCGCGGCGCCGGGCGTGCTGGCCGCTACCGTCTTCTACCTGCGCGAGGCCGCCACGCCTGCGCTGCTGGATTTTTGCCGCCACCGCATGGCACCCACGCTGCAGCGCGGCGGCGCGCGCCAGGTGGCCTGGTACTGCACCGAGACCAGCGCCAACACCTTCCCGCAGCTGCCGGTGCGCGAAGGCGAACACGTGCTGCTGGGGTTGGCCCTGTTCGGCCGCGAGGCGGCACTCGACGCCTTTGCCACCAGCACCGCGTGGGCGCGCGGCGTAGCGACCGGCCTCGGCCCCTGGCTGGCGCGCGAGCCCGAAACCCACCGCCTGCAGCCCACGGCGCGCTCGGCCTGGCATGCCTGAGGTGGCGGCCGGAACGACCCCATTTTTCGACACCAGCGCATGACCTCATCGCTCTCCAACCCACCAGCGCTGCTGCTCTACGGCAACGCGGATTCGGGCCACTCGTACAAGGTCCGCTTGCTGCTGTTGCTGTCGCACGTGCCCCACCGCTACCAGCCGATTGCGCTCGACATTCCCCGCGCCGAACGGCCCGCTGACTTTGTGGCCGCCAGTCGGTTTGGCGAGGTACCGGTGCTCATCGACGGCGGCGCGGCCTTGTGCCAATCCAATGCGATCTTGCTGCATGTAGCGCGGCGGACGGGCGCTTTTGGCGGGACACCGGACGAGCACAGTGCCGTTCTGGAATGGCTGTTCTGGGAGGCCAACCGCATCGGCTTCAGCGTGCCCAACTTGCGCTTTGCACTGCGCTGGGCGCCGCAGCCGGCCGAGGTGCTGGCCTACCTGCGCGGCCGCGCACTGGCGGATCTGCAGACGCTGGACGAGACGCTGGCGCGCACCGAGTTTCTGTTGCCCTCCGGCCCGACGATTGCCGACATCGCCTGCGCGGGCTACCTCTTCTGGCTGGACCAGGCCGGCATTGCTGCGCCCGATTTCACGCACGTGGCGCGGTGGCTGAAATCCTTGACCGCACTGCCCGGCTGGGAGCACCCGGACAAGGCCCTCGCGGCGCCTTGAGCAGACCGCATCTGTCATCCCTTCTGCTCTAGACCCATCCATCACCCATTTTTCAACCCCACACTCCATCACCATGACTTCCACTCCCACCGCTGTGCCATCCCCCCACCTCGCCACGTCCGACACCGGTCCCACCGGCGCCCGCGACTTCGACTTCCTCATGGGCCCCTGGCACATCCGCAACACCCGCCTGGTGCAGCGGCTGGCCGGCTGCACCGAATGGGAGACCTTTGATGCCACGGGCTATGCACGGCCGCTGCCCGGCGGCATTGGCAACTACGACGATTTCATTGCCGCCGCCTGGAAGCCAGGGTACGTCGGCATGTCGCTGCGCGTGTTCAGCCCGGCTGCGCAGCGCTGGAGCATCTACTGGCTGGACAACGCCACGGGCGGCGTGGACGCGGCCACGGGCTTGCTGCAGGCGCCGGTGGTGGGCGGTTTTGCGGACGGCAAGGGCATCTTCAACGGCCGCGATGTGCTGGGCGGCCGGCCGATCCTGGTGCAGTTTGAGTGGTCGCTGATGCACACCGGCGCGCCACGCTGGCAGCAGTCGTTTTCGGCCGACGAGGGCCTCACGTGGGAGATGAACTGGGTGATGGAGTTTTCGCGCCCGGTGTGACCGGCACTCCGCCGGCGTCCTGGTGCCAGGAGGCTCGGCAAGGCCGGCGCCGGTGCATGCAAGCAGCCGGCCGCGATAGAGGCTCCGTCCGACAGCGCACTCGCCAACAAACTCCAAAAATGGGCCGCTGATCCTCCCGGACCGGCCGGGCGGCGCCCCGATGGAGACCCGCATGCACACTTACGCACCGCCCTCTTCGCTTCCTGCCGGCGGGCAGTCACTGACAGACGCTATGGCGCCTCCCCCGCCGGCCCAGCTCGTGCGCCTGCGGGTCAACGGAGAGCACCGCACGCTGCAGATCGAACCCTGGGTGAGCCTGCTCGATGTGCTGCGCGACCGGCTCAACCTCACCGGCACCAAAAAAGGCTGCGACCACGGCCAGTGTGGCGCGTGCACGGTGCTCATCGATGGCGAGCGCATGCTGTCGTGCCTGACGCTGGGGGTGATGCGTGACGGCTGCGAGGTGACTACGGTCGAGGGGCTCGCCCACCTGCACGCCACCACCGTGGAGGATGAGAGCAATGCGCGCGATGTGGCCATGCCAGCGGCCACGGCGCAGGGCGTGTTGCAGGCCCCGAAGGAGCGGCATGAAGTGCACGCGCTGCACCCGTTGCAAAAAGCGTTCATGCAGCACGACGCGTTCCAGTGCGGCTACTGCACACCCGGGCAACTGTGTTCTGCCGTGGGCCTGATCCGCGAAGGCGAAGCCCAGACGGTGGACGAAGTGCGTGAGCTGATGAGCGGCAACCTGTGCCGCTGCGGCGCCTACCCGCAGATCACTGCGGCGGTGTGCCAGGTGGCGCTGGGCCTGCAGGGCGATGCGGCCGCGTCGCGCACGGCGCACGAACCCGTCGTGACGGGAACGGTGCCGGCATGAACCCGTTCCACTTCCACACCGCCACCTCGGTCCAGTCGGCCATTGCCGCGGTGGGCATGGCCAGCCCGCTGCCCCCGTCCACCACCGCTGCGGGCAACGCCCGGCTGGTGGCAGGGGGCACGAACCTGCTGGACCTGATGAAGGAAAACGTGATGCGGCCCGCGACGCTGGTCGACATCAACCGCCTGGACCTGGCCATGATCGAAGAGCTTCACGACGGCGGGCTGCGCCTGGGCGCCCTGGCGCGCAATGCCGCCACGGCCTACCACCCGCTGGTGCGCAGCCGCTACCCGCTGCTGTCCTCCGCGATCCTGGCCGGGGCGTCGCCGCAGATCCGCAACATGGCCAGCAATGGCGGCAATCTGCTGCAGCGCACGCGCTGCGTGTACTTCTACGACACGGCCACGCCGTGCAACAAGCGCGAGCCCGGCACGGGCTGCTCGGCCCTGGGCAACATGGCGCGCCAGCACGCCATCCTGGGCGCCAGCGCCCACTGCATCGCCGTGCATCCCTCCGACATGTGCGTAGCGTTGGCCGCGCTGGAGGCGGTGGTGCATGTGCAAGGCCCCGACATCCCGCGGACGATCGCATTCAGCGATTTCCACCGCCTGCCCGGCGACCAACCCGACCTGGACACCATACTGCGCCCCGACGAACTGATCACCCACATCGACCTGCCCGCGCCGGGCGGCTTTGCCAGCCACTCTGTGTACCTCAAGCTGCGCGAGCGCGCGTCGTATGCCTTTGCCCTCACCTCGGTAGCTGCCGCGCTGGAGCTCGACGGCGAAGGACGGATTCGCCGCGCGCGCATCGCCCTGGGGGGCGTGGCGCACAAGCCCTGGCGGCGCCCCGAAGCAGAAGCCCTGCTGGAAGGCCAGGCCCCGGGCACGGACGTGTTCGAAGCCGCTGCGGCGCAGGTGCTGGAAGGCGCGGTGCCACAGGGCACGGGCCTGGGCTACAACGGGTTCAAGATTCCGCTGGCACGCCGCGCCATCGTGCGGGCGCTGACCACGGCCGCAGCCGGCACGGTGTCCAACGTGCGGCCGATCAAGATGTCTCCCACGCCGTCCGGAGCTGCAGCATGAACCCCTACTTCCATTCTGTAGAGCCGGTGCAGCCCATCGCACCGCCCGGCACCGGCCCGGTGGCGCTGGGCGACGCGCTGCCCCGCATCGACGGCGTGGCCAAGGTCACGGGCCAGGCCCGCTATGCGGCCGAGTACCCCACGGCCGACCTGGTGTGGGGCGTGGTGGTCAGCAGCACCGTGGCACGGGGCCGCATCACGGCCATCGACCTGACGCAGGCGCGGGCTGTGCCTGGCGTGCTCGACGTCCTCACGCACGAGAACCGGCCCCACATCCGCAAGATGGACCTGTTCTACAAGGACATGACGGCGCCCGCGGGTTCGCCTTTCAAGCCGCTGGCGGGCGACGAAGTGCTCTACAGCGGCCAGCCGGTGGCGCTGGTGCTCGCCGAGAGTTTCGAGGCAGCCCGGTACGCCGCCTCGCTGGTGCGCCTGCACTACGAAACGGTGCCCCACGAGACCAACCTCGTGGCCCATCTGGACCGCGCCAAGGAGCCGTCCACGCTCAAGGCGGGCTACTCGCCGCCGCCCAAACCCACGGGCGATGCCGACGGCGCCTTTGCGCAGGCCGCCGTCAAGGTGGATTCGGAGTTCTACAGCGGCGTGGAGCACCACAACCCCCTGGAGATGCATGCCAGCACCGTCATCCTGGGGGACGACGGGCACCTCACCATCTACGACAAGACCCAGGGATCGCAGAACTGCCGCTGGGTGGTTTCGCGCGTGTTCGGTTTGGGCAAACGCAAGGTCACGGTGAAGAACCCGTTTGTAGGCGGCGCGTTCGGCTCGGGGCTCAGGCCGCAATACAACCTCATCCTCGCGGTGATGGCCACGCTGCACCTCAAGCGCTCGGTGCGCGTGGTGCTCACGCGCCAGCAGATGTTCACCTTTGGCCACCGGCCCGAAACCTGGCAGCGCGTGAAGCTGGGCGCAGCGCCCGACGGCACCCTGCAAAGCGTGGTGCATGAGGCCATCGCAGAGACCTCGCGTGCCGAGGACTACTGCGAGGTGGTGGTGAACTGGTCCGGCCAGCTGTATCACTGCCCCAACGTGCGGCTCGATTACAAGCTGGTGGAGCTGGACCACTTCACGCCCATGGACATGCGTGCGCCCGGCGCGGCCCACGGCGTGCATGCGCTGGAGGTGGCGATGGACGAACTGGCCTGCGCGCTGGCGATGGACCCGCTGGCCCTGCGCCTGAAAAATTATGCCGAGCGCGACGCTGCCAAGGACCTGCCCTATTCCACCAAGGAGCTGCGCGCCTGCTACCAGCAGGCGGCCGAGCGGTTTGGCTGGGCAGCGCGCAACCCCGAGCCGCGCAGCATGCGCGAGGGCCACGAGCTGATCGGCTGGGGCATGGCCACGGGCCAGTGGGACGCGATGCAGATGTTTGCCCGCGCGCAGGCCGTGCTGCATGCCGACGGCCGGCTGGAGGTGGCGAGCGCCGCTACCGACATTGGCACCGGCACGTACACGGTAATGGCGATGATCGCGGCGGCGGCCATGGGACTGCCGCTGGAGCAGGTCACGTTCCGCTTGGGCGATTCGCGCCTGCCGGTGGCGCCGATCGAAGGGGGCTCGTCGCACGTGGCTACCGTGGGCTCGGCCGTGCAAGGCGTGTGCGAGAAGCTGCAAAAACAGCTCTGGAAGCTGGCCCGCGCCCTGCCCGGCTCGCCCCTGGCCGGCTCGCGGATTGGGCAGGTGGAGTTTGTGGGCGGCGGCATCCAGCTGCGCGATGTGCCCGCGTCGCACATGCCTCTGACACAGGTGATGGCGGCCGCCGGGCACGAGCGCATCGAGGACAAATACCTGATGCTGCCCCACATCCTCACGCAAAAGAAATACGTGCGGGCCACCCATTCGGCGGTGTTCTGCGAGGTGCGGGTGGATGAGGAATTTGGCACCGTGCGTGTCACGCGCGTGGTGAGCGCGGTGGCTGCCGGCCGCATCCTGAGCGCGCAGACCGCACGCAGCCAGATCGTGGGCGGCATCGTGTGGGGCATCAGCCAGGCCCTGCACGAAGAAACCCTGTGCGACCACACCCAGGGCCGGTTCATGAACCACAACCTCGGTGAATACCACGTGCCGGTGAACGCCGACATCCACGACATTGATGTCATCTTTGTGGAGGAAGACGACCGCATCGTGAGCCGCCTGGGCGCCAAGGGCGTGGGCGAGATCGGGATCGTGGGCGTGGCGGCTGCCGTCAGCAATGCCATCTACCACGCCACGGGACGTCGCCTGCGCTCCACCCCCATGACCCCTGACAAGGTGATGGCGCCGGGCGATGGTTGGGCGGCGGGCGATACGGCAGTGCTGCCAGTGGCCGCGCGGGGTGTGTGAAAAAGCGGCCCCGTGCCGCTTTTTGCGCCCTGTGCCGCAATTGTGGGAAGGCGACGCTGATCTACACCTGCGTGTCGATCATCTTCTCGCCGCGGCTCAGCGGGTCCAGCGTCACCTCGAGCCGGGGCGCGTCGGCCAGGTCGGGCCGCTCGGTGCCGCCCAGGTCTTCGAGTGCGGTGAACTGGCCGTCCAGGAACAGAAAGCTGGTCGTCTGCGCGATGTGCGCGAGCGCCTCTTGCGCATCGGCAAAGCCGCTGCCCGTGGCCTTGTCGCCGTCGAGCAGATAGGAATACGTGCCGCCCTGCCCGTCGGGCTTGAGGCGGCCCAAATCCACCAGCTTTTGTTTGACGTTGCTGGCGTACACCCGGCCCTGGAGTGCGTACAGCACAAAGGGTACGCCCGCGGGCGCCGAGGGGACCGCGGCGGTTTCCGCAGTGGCGGTGTCAGCCACGGAAGAAGATGACGACGAGGAAGGGGCAGAACTGTTCATGGGAAAACTCCTTGCTATGGACGGCGGGCAGCCCACACGCCGATCACGAGCCCGGCCACGCCCAGCGCAGCGACCAGGCCCACGCTGTGGTGCTGCGCGCGGCGCTGGCCGCCATCGATGCTGGTGCCGCGCGAGGGCACGAAAAGGTTGCCATCGCTCTCGGGCACGTGGCGTGCGCTGCGCAGCGCGCGTTCGGTCACCCAGCGCATCACGGCGCCCAGGCGCTGCGGTGCGATGGCATGGACCAGGCGGCCCGGTGCCGCAGCCGCGCCCAACCAGGTCACGGCGCGGGGCCGGTCGGCCAGGGCGACCACGGCGTTGGCCACACGTTCAGGGTCCAGCAGCGGGATGCGCGGCTGCAGGTTGCGGCCGGTGTAGTTGGCGCCGTGCGAAAGCCCGGGCGAATCGACAAACGTCGGCGCCACATCGCACACGTGGACCTCTGGCAGGTGGGACACCTCGGCGCGCAGCGCTTCGGACAAGCCCCGCAGCCCGAACTTGCTGGCGGTGTACGCCGCCGCGTAAGGCGAGGGCACCCAGCCGCCGGCCGAAATCATGTTGATGAGCGTGCCCCGGCCGCGTTCGCGAAAGTGGCGCAGCGCCACATGCGCTCCATGCAGGTGTCCGAGCAGGTTCGCCTCGACCACGCGGCGGTGCGCGGCCAGCGGCGTCTGGTCAAACCGCCCCACGGCGCCCACGCCCACACCGTTCACCCACACGTCGATGCGGCCGTAGTGGCGCAGGGCCGTGTCGGCCAAGCGCTCCACCGCGTCGGCATCGGTCACATCGGTGGGCACACCCAGGGCTGCCGTGGCGCCGGCCTCGCGGCAGGCCATGGCCACGGGGGCCAGGGTGTCGGCATTGCGCGCCGCCAGCACCAGGCGTGCGCCGCGGCGTGCAAACGCCAGCGCGGTGGCGTGGCCGATGCCGCTGGAGGCGCCGGTGATGACCACCACCTGTGCGGAGCCTGCGCTGGTTGACGCAGCATGGGGCTGGGGATCTGAGGAGGAGGACGAAGCGGATTTCGACAAAAAAGCCATGGATTCGATCGAAGGGAAAACGCAGGTTGCAGTGGCCGGCCCACCGGGCCGCGGCCCCGGGGCGGGGCCGGCAGGGCTGGCCGGCGTGTGGGAGCTTGGCCACGCCCTGTCCCGGTTGTAGTCCGCCTGTGCCGCCGGAGGTGTAGGACGGCGGCCAGAAGCCGGCCCGGAGCCCGTGCCACCGCGCGTGGCCCAGTGTGCAGTCTGACTTCAAGCAAAAATGGCCGCCAGCGCTTTATCCATATAGGTTTTATGCTATCTAGGCTGGTTCAGGTTGATGCGGCGCGCGGCCTCGCGCACGGCGCCGGCGGTGGGCGCGTAGTCGTCCAGCACGCGGGGCGATACCGCCAGCGACGCCCCATCCAGGAACTCGGTGCGAAAGTAACCCGGCTCCACCACCGTGGTGTGAATGCCCAGCGGCGCCAGCTCGGCATGCAGTGCTTCGCTGATGCCTTCCACCGCGAACTTGGTGGAGCAGTACAGGCCAAAACCTGCAGCCGACTGCACGCCGCCCAGCGACGAGATGTTGATCACATGGCCCGAGCGCTGCGCGCGCATCGCGGGCAGTACGGCACGCGTCACGTGCAGCAGGCCGAACACGTTGGTGTCGTACAGGCGCCGCACCTCGTCGGCCGTGGCCTCTTCCACCGCGCCCAGCAGGCCGTAGCCCGCGTTGTTGACCAGCACGTCGATGCGCCCAAAGCGGTCGAGCGCAGCACCCACAACATTGCGTGCCTGGGCTTCGTCGGTCACGTCGAGCGCCAGGGGCAACAGCGCCTTCTGCACGCCAAAGCGCTTTTCGATGGACGCGGCATCGCGGGCCGTGGCGACTACCACATCGCCCTGCGCGAGCGCGGCCTCGGCAATGCGTGCACCGATGCCGCGCGAGGCGCCGGTGATGAGCCAGACGCGGGATGACGTGGATGGTGAGGAAGTGGGCAAAGAAGAAACAGCAGCAGTCATGGTGAATCCTTGAGGCAGGTCGATGGCAAATGGATAGACGGATGGATGGGCCTGGCAGGGCTGCGAAGGCAGCGCCAGTCCGGTGCCCATGGCGGTGAAATGTAGGCACCCTATTGGCATGCGACTAGCCCATAATTGGTGGATTCATTCGCAAGCGCGGCTTGTCAATCCCCCAAGCCCCCCACCATGGCCATCAATGAACTGCGCGCCATCGCCAACTTTGTCAAAGCGGCCGAACTGGGCAGCCTGCGCCAGGCCGCGGGCGCGCAAGGCATCACGCCCCAGGCGTCCAGCCAGCTGCTGGTACAGCTCGAATCGCACCTGGGCGTGCGGCTGTTTCACCGCACCACGCGCAGCCTTAGCCTGACCGAAGAGGGCCAGCAGTTTCTGGCCTCGGCCCAGCCCGGCCTGGCCACGCTGCAGCAAGCGGTGCACGGCGCACGGCGCGGGCGCGAAGAGATGGCGGGGCCGCTGCGCATCGTGGCGCCACGCTCCATCCTGCTCGAGGTGATCTGGCCCGTGCTCGACGAGTTCTGCCGCCGCCA
>SDXZ01000354.1 GCA_004210805.1 Acidovorax sp. | reverse complement strand
CGGCTAAACCGCCCCAGCCACGTCCCCCCATGCGGCGTGCCGAGCGTCAGCACGCGGTGGACCCGCCTCTCCTTCTGGTGATCAGCAGCAGCAGTAGCAGCACCAGCCCGCAGCCACGCCCGCGCAGCCAGCCCTCCCATGCTGTGGCACACCAGCACCGGAGCCTGCCCCGTGGCCGCCGTCACGCGCGCCACGGCCTCGTCGATGGTGTCCACGTACTCATCGATGGACCCCATCACGGGCTCCAGATTGACCGCCACAAACGCATGCCCGCGCTCACGCAGAGGCGCAAACCACGGCAGCCACAGCCCCCGGTTGCACATGAATCCATGGATCAGCACCACGCCGCGCCGGCCCGTGGGCTCAGCGGGCAGCCAGTCAGGTAACGACTGGTGGCGAAACGGTTGGCGCCAGCCGAACACCGCCAGCGCCACCCAGACCTCGGCCCACCACGCGACAAACACCTGAAACAGCCGTGCGCGGGGCGCTGCGTCGGTGCGGTTGGTCACATGCATGAGCACGAACTCGATGGCCATCACCAGCAGGTACACAGCCAGCGGGATCAACGCGCCCAGCAGCGCAAGCCCGGGGGACCGGGGCCATTGCCATGCCAGCCAGGCCGCCATGGCCGTGAGGATGAAGAGAAGAAAAGCTCGTTGCCAGCGCGCAATCATGGTTCTGTGCGGGGGAGGGAAATGGACAGGGGGATGGTGTAATTGACGACCAGTTCACCGGATTGTGCGGCCTGGCCTAAGAGGCCCGGGGCGTGCGGGAGAAGCAGTAGCAGCAACAACACCGGTGCCACCTCAGCAAAGGCCTCACACCATGGACGCAGCCCAGACCATCCGCGATCGCATTGCCGAGGTCACTGCCCTGCGGCTGCACCGCACGGGCGACCCGGCGCTGGGCGCAGCGGTGGGCCGGGTCAAGACGCTGCAGGCGCAGCGTTTTCGGGGCACCTATGCGGACCTGATGGCATCGCCAGCGTTTGGCCCCGCCGCCCGCTTCTTTCTGGAAGAGCTGTACAGCGACTCCGACTACAGCGCCCGCGACCAGCAGTTTGGCCGCATTGCGGGCACGCTGCAGTCCATGTTTCCCCAGGCGGTGGTGGCCACCGCGGTGGCCTTGGCCGTGCTGCACGCGCAGACCGAGGCGCTGGACCAGGCGATGGGCCAGGCTTGGGCCAGCGCACAGCCCGACTCCGCCACCACCAGCACTGCGGGCACGGCAGGCGTGGCGGGCAGTGCGAGCGATGCTGCCAGCGACGCCGCCCGCTACGTGGCCGCTTGGCGCGCCGTGGGCGACCGCGCGGGTCGCGCGTTGCAACTTCAGCGTGTGCTGTCCATGGGCACAGACCTCGCGCGCCTGACCCGCACGCCCGGCCTTCGCATGATGCTGCGGATGATGCGCGCCCCCGCCCACGCAGCCGGCATGGGCGCGCTGCAGCAGTTTCTGGAGGCCGGCTTCGACACCTTTGGCCAGCTGGCGCGCCAGCGCGGCGGTGTCGAGCAGTTCCTGGCCACGATCGAGGCGCGCGAGCGTGCGCTCATGGCCGATCTAAGGAACCAAGCGCATGGAAAAGATCTGGCTCAAGAGCTACCCACCGGGCGTACCGCATGACGTGCAGCCCGAGCAATACCGCTCTGTAGCCCACCTGCTGGAAGAGTCCTTCCGCAAGCACGCCTCCAGCCCGTTTTCGGTTTGCATGGACCGCTGGATGACCTACGGCGAGCTGGAGCGCCGCTCCGCCGCCCTGGGCGCCTACCTCCAGAGCCTGGGTCTCGAACCCGGCGCGCGCGTGGCGATCATGCTGCCCAACCTGCCGCAGTTTGGCGTGACCATGGCCGCCGTGCTGCGCGCAGGCTACACCTGCGTCAACGTCAACCCGCTGTACACCGCACGCGAACTGGAGCACCAGCTCAAGGACTCCGGCGCCACCGCCATCGTGATCCTGGAGAACTTTGCGCACACGCTGGCCGAGGTGGTGGACCGCACTGCCGTCAAGCATGTGGTGATGACCGCCATGGGCGACCTGCTGGGCGCCGCGTTCGGCACCTGGATCACGTTCGCCGTGCGCCACCTGGCCAAGATGGTGCCCGCGTACGAGCTGCCGCTGACCCACGGCCGCAAGGTGGTTTCTTTCAAGAAGGCGCTGTCGCTGGGCGAGCACAAGTCCCTGGCACCGAGCCAGGCGACGCTCGACTCGATTGCTTTCCTGCAGTACACGGGCGGCACCACGGGCCTGTCGAAGGGGGCGGTGCTTACCCACCGCAACATCGTGGCCGCCACGCTGCAGGCCGAGGCGTGGTTTACGCCAGCGCTGTCCAAGGTGGGCGACGTGAGCAAGGCCAACTCCATTGCCGCGCTGCCGCTGTACCACATCTTCGCGCTCACGCTGTGCCTGCTGGCCATCCGCCAGGGCTCCAGCATGACGCTGATCCCCAACCCGCGCGACATTCCCAAGTTTGTGGCCGAGCTGAAAAAGCGCCCCTTCCACATGCTGCCCGCGGTGAACACGCTGTTCAACGCGCTCTTGCAGAACCCGCAGTTCCGGGCGCTCGACTTCTCGCACCTGTGCGTGTCGCAGGCCGGCGGCATGGCCGCCAGCGAAGGCACGGCCAAGCAGTGGCAGAAGGTGACCGGCAGCACCATGATCGAAGGCTGGGGCATGAGCGAAACCTGCGCCATCGGCACCAACAACCCGGTGCTCAGCACCACCTTCAGCGGCAACATCGGGCTGCCGCTGCCGGGCATCGACATCGCCATCAAGGACGACGCGGGCAACAGCGTGGCCCAGGGCGAATCGGGCGAGATCTGCATCCGCGGCCCCAATGTGATGGTCGGCTACTACAACCAGCCCGAAGAGAACGCCAAGGCCTTCACACCCGACGGCTTCATGCGCACGGGCGACATCGGCATCATGGACGCGCAGGGCTACACCCGCATCATCGACCGCAAGAAGGACATGATCCTGGTGAGCGGCTTCAACGTGTTCCCCAACGAG
>SDXZ01000014.1 GCA_004210805.1 Acidovorax sp. | reverse complement strand
AGCTTGGTGGGCAGCTTGCCGGCGTCGATGTGGGCCTGCACCTCTTCGATGTCGAGCGCGTGGCGGGCGTAGCGCACCACGGACTTTTCTTCGCTGGCGCTCTTGAGCTCGCACTCGCGGTCCACGGTGAAACCCACGGGGGGTTCCTGCTCCTTGAGCCAGTGCGACATCGCGGCCTGCGGGCTGGTCTGGGTGTTGATGAGCGACACCGACAGGCCGGGCAGCGATTCGACCAGCAGCGTGACGACCTCATCGGCACGGCCCTGGCTGGAGGTGTCGAGCACCAGCAGGCGGGACGCGGTATCGATCCAGATCCACATCGAGCCCTGCTTGGTGAACGCCATGGGCAGCAGGTCGAGCTTGGCCTCGTCCTTGAGCTCCTTGCTTTCCTTCTTGCCGGGCTTGCGGCCGGTTTCCTGCTCGATGCGCTCGGCCTTTTCCTTGACCTTGCGGGCCAGCACGCTGCCCGGCAGCACCTTGGATTCGACCATGAAGCGCAGGATCCACTGGCCCCCGACCGATTCGGCCAGCGGGCCGTGGGCATCACCGCGGGGGGGCACCCAGCCCAGGGATTTTTCTTGCGTGGCGCCGCATTCGGTGAAAGGGGCCTTTGCCAACGCGTCTTCGACTTGCGTCAATTCCACCTGCCATTGCGGCGCAATGCGGTACACGATCATGTTCTTGAACACGGAAAACCCTCGGTAGCGAAATCGTTAGACAAACAACAAACCCAAGCTGGCAGACCTGGTGACAGCACGGATCGAACCCACCATTGTCGGGGGGACGCGGCGGCAGCGGCCCGCTACCCAACGGCTATCCGGGGGGTGTAGAGCAGCATATGCTTCAATTTTCATAGCTGACCAACGCCATGGAACAAGCGTGCGGCCGGAAATTATTTGACCAACCGGCCGGAACGCCGTCGAGCTTCTTGTCACAACTTTACACAGCCTCACCGAGTGCGCACGGCGGCGATACATGCGGCGCAGACACTGAACTTCATCGCTGGAACGGTCGTCCCGGCGAGCTTCCAACCCCGTGAGATAGAGAAAGAAAGGACCTGCACCATGGTTTTCAAGTTTCAGCACCGTCTTGCCGCCACCGCCATGATCGCCGCCATGGCCCTGCCGGCCCTGGCACAGACCACGCCCGCTGCGGCACCTGCTGCCCCGGCGGCCGGCGCCACGGCCCCCGAAGGCCGCCATGCCAAGCCCGCAGGCGAACGCCGCGACCACCGGGAACGCCACCAGGCCCACAAGGCCCAGCGCATGGCCGCCCTGAAGGACCAGCTCAAGCTGACTGCAGCGCAAGAACCGGCCTGGGCCACCTTCAGCAGCGCCATGCAACCCGGAGAACGCGGCGCCCGCCTGGACCGCAAGGACATGGACAAGCTGACCACGCCCGAACGCATTGACCGCATGCGGGCCGTGCGCGCACAACATGCCGCCGAGGCCGACCGCCGCGGCGAAGCGACCAAGGCCTTCTACGCCACGCTGACGCCCGAGCAACAAAAGGCCTTTGATGCCAAGGCACACCGCCACCACCACCATCGTGGCGGCGCCCACGGCGGAGGCGAGGGCCGCCATGGCATGGGCGGCGAGCGGCACCACCGTGGCGACACCGGCCGGGCCACAGCACCTGCTGCACCCGCCACTGCCGCGCCGGCCAAGTAAATAGCGCGGCCAAGACGCCACGCATCCGGCTGACAGAGCCCGGGGTCCTGCAAAGGGCCCCGGGCTTTTTGCTGTCTGTCGGTGGCGCAAAGGTCGGCACGGGCGCGTCCGCGTGTGCCGGCGCGGGCCGCAGGGGTCAATTCAGCGGCACTGTGGATAACCCTGGGGGCCTTTTTGGCACAACCACATGGTTATCCACAGAAAACTTCGGCGGCCGGAAGTTGTTGTCTGCGAGCCCCGGAGTTCAGGGCCTGCGCCCCACATACTTTGAAACGACGCAAGTGCGCGCCAGAGCTCAGAAAACCAGCCTTGTCCACAGAAAGTGGCTTGCTCTACTACTACTGCTATTTATCAATAGAATTATTAATCAATAACAGAAAGTCCAACCCGGGGCCCGGCCAAGCTGATGGCGGTCTGTGGGCGCGGTGAAGAAAAAGCTTGTTTGACTTGGCAGGACGCCTTGGCGGGTCGGCGGTCAAACCGGCCCTCCATGGCGATTGCAAACGCTTGTTCAACAGGTCAGCCAGACTCGTTAGCTACAAGTTTGATAGCTATAAGCGCTTATAGATAAATCGCTAGCGGCCATTTTTATCGAAAAAATTGCTGCCAGGGCCCGGTGCGTAAGACTGGGGATACTTCTGGCACAACTGGCCTGTTATCCACAGACGGGGGCGTTCTTCCTCTTTTGTCCCCGCCGGCGCGACAGCGGGAAGAGGCTGGTGCGCACAGGGTTGCGAGCGACGCAAGTGCTTGACGGGCCTGCGGAAAAGCGGGTTGTCCACACGGCAAGGCCACCTCTACTACTACGACTATGTATTTATAAGAACTTCAATAAGAAGACAGGGGAGAACTTCCGGGGCGGTCGGACCGGCGCTTTGCCGCAACCGGAAGGGTCCTTGGCACGGACAGTGGAAGGCCTTCAGCCCGGAGTGGGTGAGCAGGGCGTGGCTGAGAGGGCCGGCAGGCGCTTGGATGAGATCAAGAGGCCTCCTCCCCCATGCCAGCCGCCCCAGGCGCTGCTCGAGGCTCTGAGCGCCAGCGCGCAAGCCATGCGACCGCCCGCAACCAGGGGAAAAAAAGGAACCAGCGAGCGGCGCAGCCCCGAAAGGGCCGGCGCGCTCCGCCGTGGTCAGCCCGCCGAAGGCTTCAGAAAGCCCGCCAGCGCGTCCGCAGACAGGGGGCGGCTGAAGAGGTAGCCCTGGTAGTGCAGGCAGCCCGCGCGGGCCAGCAGTTCGCGCTGGTCCGGGGTTTCCACCCCTTCGGCGATCACCTCCAGGCCCAGGCTGCGCGACAGGCCGATGATGGTGTCGACGATGGCGGCATCGTTCGGGTCGGTGAGCAGGTCGCGCACAAAACTCTGGTCGATCTTGAGCTGGTCGAGCGGCATGCGCTTGAGGTAGCTCAGGCTCGAATACCCGGTGCCGAAGTCGTCCAGCGAGAACCCGACACCGTACGAGCGCAACGCGCTCATGGTGGCAATGGTGGTTTCCATGTCCTCGACCAGCAGGCTTTCGGTGAGCTCCAGCTTGAGCAAGTGGGCGGGCGCACCGGTGATGGCGATGACGCGGGCCACATCGTCCACAAAGCTGGCGTGGCGGAACTGGCGGGAACTCACGTTCACGGCCATGGTCAGGTGGGCCAGCGCCGGGTCGCTCTGCCAGGTGGCCAAGAGCTTGCACGCGGTGTGCAGCACCCAGCGGCCCAGCGGCAGGATGAGCCCGGTTTCCTCGGCCAGCGGGATGAACTGCGCTGGCGACACCATGCCGCGCTGCGGATGGGCCCAGCGCACCAGTGCCTCCACCCCCACGCAGCGGCCGGACTGGTGCATCTGGGGCTGGTAGTGCAGCAGGAATTCATCCTGTGCCAAGGCGGCGCGCAGGTCGGTCTCCAGGCCCGCGCGCGCCGTCACCACCGCCTGCATGTCGGGGTCAAAAAAGCGCAGCGTGTTGCGCCCCGCCGTCTTGGCCTGGTACATGGCCAGGTCCGCCTGCTTGAGCAGCTCGCCCACGCTGGTCTGCTCGCCGGTGAACGGTGCGATGCCGATGCTGGGCGTGCTGCGGTACTGGTAGCCCGCCAGGGCATACGGCACGGCCAGCATGGTGAGGATTTTTTCGCCCACGCCGCGGGCGTGCAGCGCCAGCTCGTGGGGCTTGGCGCTGAGCTCTTCGAGCATCACCACAAACTCGTCGCCGCCCAGGCGCGCCACCGTGTCCACGCTACGTACGCAGGTGTTCAGGCGCTGCGCCACCTGCTGCAGCAACAGATCGCCCTGGTCGTGGCCCAGGGTGTCGTTCAGCGTCTTGAAATTGTCGAGGTCGATGAACAGCAGCGCGCCACCCTGGTGGCGGCGGTGGGCGTTGGCCAGCGCATGGCCCATGCGGTCCATCAGCAGCATGCGGTTGGGCAGGCCGGTGAGCGCGTCATAGAACGCCAGGCGCTGGATCTCGCGCTCGCTCGCCTTGCGCTGGCGGATGTCGGTGTTGATGGCCAGGATGGACTGCGGCTGGCCGTCGTCGCCGCGCACCAGCGTCCAGCGGCCCTCGACCTCGATGGTGCTGCCGTCGCGGTGGTACTGCATGATCTCGCCCGTCCACTCGCCCTGGTCCAGCACGGTCTGCGTGGCGTGGCGGAAATGGGTGGGGTCGTCGTAGATCAGCGTTTCGATCGACTGCCCCAGCGCCTGCAGCTGCGACCAGCCGTACAGGCGCTCGGCGCTTTTGTTCCAGAAGATGATGCGGTGCTCAAGATCGCGCACCAGGATGGCGTCCTGCGCCTTGTCCAGCAGCGAGGCCTGGTGGCGGATGCGCGCGTCGGCCAGCTGGCGGTCGATTTCGGCCGAGGCACGCGCGGCAAAAATCTGCAGGGTGGAGGTGATGAAATCCGTCTCAGCAATGGGCTGGCGGAACAGCACAAACACGATGCCCACCACTTCGCCGTCGGCGTTGCACAGCTGCTGGCCCGCGTAGGCCTGGGCGCCCACCGCGCGCAGCACTGGCGCATCCGGAAACGCCTGCTGCACCTTCTCGGTCACCACGTACTCGCGCTGGGTCAGCAGCAGGATGCTGGGGGTGCCCGTGAGGTCGTACTCGTCGTTGGGCAGCATGTGCCCGTCCAGCACCGCGGCCAGCGTGGTAACGCGGGGGGCCTTGCCCTCGGTGGTGGGCTGCAGCCGCACCACACACCCGCCCTGCGCGCCCAGGGCATCGGCCATGTTGCGCACCAGCTGCACAAAAAACTCGGTGCCGGTGCTGGCCGACACCGCGGCCGCCACCTTGAGCACCGAGGCCTGCATGCGCTGCTGCGCCTGGTGCGCGCGCAGGCTGGTGATGCCGAAGGCCACGTCGTTGGAGAGCTGCTGCAGCAGCGCGGCTTCGTCCGGGCTGATCTGTACGATTTCTGGCGCGTACAGGTACAGCAGCCCGAAGGTGCGCTCACGGTCGCGATCGCGGTGGCGCAGCGGCAGGCAAATGAGGCCGTGAAAGCCGTGCTCCAGCATGCGCCCGGTCCACTCGCCAAAGTCACCGTCGGTGCGGATGTCCTGCACGATCACGGGCTTGCCCGAGCGCACGGCCCGGCCCGCCGGCCCGCGGCCGTTGGGGTCGTCTTCGGACCAGGAGAGCCTCAGGTTTTCAAGGTAGTTCTGGTTGTGTCCGGCGTGTGCCACGGGTTCGATGGATTTGCGCTCGTCGTCCAGCGCAAACCCCACCCAGCCCATGCGGTAGCCGCCGATGTCCACCGCAATCTGGCAGATGGCCTGCAGCAGCGCGGTTTCCGACGTGGCGCGCACCAGGGTCTCATTGCAGGCGCTCAACAGGCGCTGGGCGCGGCCCATGCGCGCCAGTTCGCGCTCGGTGCGCAGGCGCTCGGTCACGTCGGTGGCCAGCACCTGGCGCGCGGCGCGGCCATTGAAGCTGATGCTGCCGGCCGTGATCTCCACGTCCATCATCGCGCCGTCCTTCTTCTGGTGGCGGCTGACAACCGGCTTGTTGCGCTGGCTCATCGGGATCGCGTCGATGCTGGCCTTGATGAAGGCGCGGCGCTCGGCGGGCCACAGGTCGGTCATCTGCATGGCCAGCAGCTCGGACTCGGCGTAGCCGTAGTGCGTCACCATCGACTGGTTCACGGCCTGCAGGCGCAGTGTTTCCTTGTCGTACACCCACATCGGGTGCGGGTGCTCGTCAAACAGCATGCGGTACTGCTGCTCCGACGCCTTCAGTTGCCCGGCCACATGGCGCAGCTGCACCATGGCGCCCAGCGACTCGGTGAGGATCTCAAGATGCGCCAAGTCGCGGCGCGAGAACGCGTTGACCTTGTCCGAGATGACCTTGAGCGAACCCACCACGCCATCGGCCGTGCGCAGCGGCACGGCCATCACGGAACGCACGCCGTGGCGGTGCGGCAGCGAGGCCATGTCCCAGCCCTCGGCTTCGGTGTCGTTGCACACGACGGTGCGGCCTTCGCGCAGCGCCGGCCACAGCAGGCTCTGGTTGACCGGCAGCAGGTGGCCCACGGGGCGCACGTGGTCACCCGCCGCGGCCTGGGCCACCAGCTGCTGGTCGCGCAGCAGCTCCACCAGCGCGCCGCTGGCCAGGGTCTGGCGCAGCACCGTGTCGGCCACCAGCTGCAGTGCCTCGGGCATGGGCAGCTCCATGGACGAGATGCGCTGCTGCACCTGGAGCAGCTCGGCGTGGTTCTGCGCGTCGCGCAGCGCATCGAGTTCGGCAAACTTCTGGGCGCTGATGTCGGTCATGCCGCCCACCATGCGCACCGCACTGCCGGCGCCATCACGGATCACAAAACCGCGGTCGAGCACCCAGGCGTAGCTGCCGTCCTGCCGCCTGAAGCGGTACTCGTGCGACCAGTGGCTGTCCTGGCCATCGATCACGGCGTGGATGCCGGCCACGACCACGTCGTGGTCCTCGGGGTGCAGGCGCGAGGTCCAGGAGCTGCTGTCCGCCTGCAACTGGTCGGGCGGTACCTTGAACAAGGTTTGCATGCCTGCCCCGCGGCGCGCACCCACAGGCGCCGGTCGCCGGGCATCAGGGCTTCGGCTTCGATGTCGAACGGCGTGCCGTGTTCGATGCAATCGTCCAGCACCCGCTGCACCACGGCCCGGTGTGGCGGGCCAAAAAGCTGCAGCACCTGCGGCAGATGGCTTTGCCGTTGACCGAGGCCGTAGGCCGCTGCAATCTCCTGCGACCAGGTCCACTGCAGGCCAGGCAGCTCCAGCGTCCAGCCGCCGATGCGGGCAATGCGCCCCGCGGCGCGCAGCGCGTCGCCCTGGGCCAGCATCTCGGCGTGCATCTGGTCGCGCTCTTCGACCAACTGCGCCAGAAGGCGCTTTTGGCGGCGCAGCTCCAGCTGCACCATCGCCTGGCCGGCCAGAATCTTGAGACCCTCGAGTTGCCCGTCTTCGAGGGCACGGGGCACGGTGTCCACCACCGCCAGGGTCCCCAGCGCAAAGCCCTCAGGCGTGACCAGGGGCACGCAGGCATAGAAACGCACGTGGGGCTCGCCTGTCACCAGCGGATTGCCAGCAAACACGGGGTGCTGCGTGGCGTCGGTCACGATCACCGGCTCGCGGCTGCCACTGAGGGCATGGGCGCAGAACGCGATCGCGCGCTCGGTCTGCTGAAACGGCACGCCGACGGCCGCCTTGAACCACTGGCGCTCGCCGTCCAGAAAATTGACCACTGCAATGGGGCAATCGCACACGCGGGCGGCCAGTGTGGCCAGCTGGTCAAAACCTTCTTCGGAGGGGGTGTCCAGGATCGCGTAGGACTGCAGAGCCTTGAGCCGCGCTGCCTCGTCGGGTGCGTGGGCGGAAGGCATGGTCAGGCCAATGCGATCGCTGTGCCTGCTGGCGCGCGCCTCGACGCCAGAGCCCGGGCGGCCTGGAGGTCGTTGCCATCAAACGGAAGCAGCGTCGTCGTCAAAGGGTCGGGCAGTTGAAGGAAACCGGAGGAGGACGGGGGCAGCCCGCACTGCATTGTCGCCCCGCTGCTGGGCAAAAAAGCCGTGCAAGCCACCCCGAACCATGGATGCTACACCGCAGACCCCGTTGCACGGCGGCGCATGCCATGCGGGTTTGCCCCAAACGCAGTCACCTGGGCAACCTTGGTGCAGCGCCATGCTTGCTAGTGTGGTGGCATGCAGATCTCTGAACTTGCACAACGCACTGCCGTGTCCGTCCATGCGCTGCGCCACTATGAGCGGCTGGGGCTGCTACAGCCGCGCCGCCGCGCCAACGGCTACCGCGACTACCCCGCGGCCCTGCAGCGCGAGGTGGTTTTCATCGCCATGTCGCGCCAGCTCGGCTTCTCCCTGCCGCAGATCGCGGAGCGCCTGGGGGCCTACCGCGCCGGCACGCTGCGCATCAACACCATGGTGGAAGCCTTGAGCGAGCGCGCCGCGGCGCTGGACCAGCAAATCGCTGCACTTGAGGCGCAGAAGGCGCGTGTGCTGGACCACCAGGCCTGGCTGCAAGCCCAGCAGGCCAAAGCCAAGCGCCCCCCGCCAGCGGCACCCCAGGGTGGCTGGCCGCGGGTGCGGTCTGCTGGTGCGCCTGCTCCAGCGGTGGTCCAAGAAGCGCCCGCTTCGCCAACACCCTCAACGCCCGTTCCCCGTACCCATCGAACCCACCCATCCAGCCGATCAAGGAAAACGCCATGACTTCTTCTGCACCTGACGTCGCCCCACCCGCCACACCCGCCACACCCATCGAGCAGCTCCAGGCAGCAGTCCTCGCCATGCCCATGGCGCGCACGCTGGGCCTGCGTTTTGTGCGCGCCGAGCCCGGTCTCGTGGAGGTGGAAATCCCCGTGAGCGAGGCGTTCTGTTTTCGCCCCGGGCAACTCCAGGCCACTGCCGTGTTTGCCGTGGCCGACTTTGCTGCGGTGGGCGCAGCCGGCAGCGTGCTGCCACCGGGCTGGGTCAACGCCACCGTGGACGCTACCGTGAAAATCGTGGCGCCTGCGCGCGGCATTTGCCTGCGGGCACGGGGGCGGGTGGTGGATGCTGCGCGGCTGCTCACCGTCTGCGCGTCCGACGTGTTTGCGGTGGACGCGGATGGTAAGGAGACGCTGTGTGCCACGCTGCTGGCCACTGCCCGCAACATGGATATGGCGGCCCTCGCCGAGCGGCACGCGGGCCGCACCCCGGGACCGCACTGACCCTTCAGTCCATTGCGACAGGGCCGCAGCGTGACCACACCCGTGGAGGCCCGCGAATCAAGCCGCCTGACGCTGTGGAGCCGCCCCGACACGTTGGTTGGTGGAGCGCGCATCGCGTGCTCCGTGCTGTGGGAGCGCTACCGAGCCGTCACCCCGTGCGCCGCTTAGGCCCGCGCGTGGGAACGACGCTGCCGCACCGCTGCCGCCAGACCTTCGAGCACCGGCACGGTCTGCGCCATGCTGATGCAGGCATCCGTCACGGATACGCCGGGCTGCAGCGTCTGGCCGGGCACGATGTCCTGGCGGCCTTCCTGCAGGTGGCTTTCGATCATCAGGCCGGTAATGCGCCGGTCGCCCGCGGCCACCTGCTGGGCCACCTCGTCGGCCACGGTGATCTGGCGCTGGTGCTGTTTGCTGCTGTTGGCATGGCTCACGTCGATCATGACCTGCTCGCGCAGACCCGCTGCCTTGAGCATGGCGCATGCCGCATCCACATCGGCCTTTTGGTAGTTGGGCTGCTTGCCGCCGCGCAGGATCACATGGCAGTCCTGGTTGCCACGCGTCTCAAAGATTGCGGCCTGGCCCATCTTCGTCATGCCCATGAAGGCGTGGGATGCCTGCGCCGCCTGGATGGCGTCGCTGGCCACCTTCACGCCACCGTCAGTGCCGTTCTTGAAGCCCACCGGGCAACTCAGGCCGCTGGCCAGCTGGCGGTGGCTCTGGCTTTCGGTGGTGCGCGCGCCGATTGCGCCCCAGCTCACCAGGTCGCTGATGAATTGCGGCGACAGCAGATCGAGGAACTCCGTGCCCACGGGCAGGCCCAGGGCCAACACGTCCAGCAGCAGCTGGCGCGCCAGCTCCAGACCTTCGTTGATGGCAAAACTGCCATCCAGGTGCGGGTCGTTGATGTAACCCTTCCAGCCCACGGTCGTGCGCGGTTTTTCGAAATACACGCGCATCACGACGAGCAGGTCTTGTTGCAGCGCGTCGGCATGCACCTTGAGCTGGCGCGCATAGTCCATCGCCTGGCCATGGTCGTGGATGGAGCAAGGCCCCACCACGACGATGAGCCGGTCGTTCTGGCCCTGCAACACCCGCGAGATGGCGGTGCGGCTGGTTTCCACCAGCGCCTGCGCGGCGCCCGGCGTGGGCAGCCACTCTTGCAACAGGGCGGGCGTGATGAGCGGGCGCACGGCCTTGATGCGCGTGTCGTCAATGCGCGTCGTGTCGTGGGTAGAAATCGGTGTGGCGGAGCGGTGTGCGTGGGTCATGGTGGCCCCGATTGTCGCGTGGCCGCGGGCATGGGCTGGCCGACGATGTGGTCACACTGCCCGCAACTGGCGCGCCCCAGGCGAGAGACGCCGAGCAAGGGCCGCCCCGCAGCAAGGGCGTCGTCCCCCTGCCCGCATCGCGCAGCGTTGCGAGAGCGGGGGGAAGCGGCGAAGCCGCTCAGGGGGGTGTCCGAATTCAAGGCCGCCGGAACGCCGCGTTCTGCCGCGACCAGTGGCGCGACTGCAAATGGTCCAGCCGCACCGTGCCGCCGGTCGACGGCGCATGCACAAACCGCCCTTCGCCCACATAGATGCCCGCATGGTTGGGCTGGCGGCCCGTGCCGAACACCACCAGGTCGCCCGCGCGCAGCTCGCCACCGTCTACGGGATAGCCCCAGCTGCTCAGCTGCGCCACCGTGCGGGGCGGTGGCGTGCCGACCTGGTTGCGGTACACATACCCAATCAGCCCGCTGCAATCAAAACCCGAGTCGGGCGTGTTGCCGCCGAAGCGGTATGGCGTGCCCACCAGGCCCAGCGCGTGGATGGCAATGTCGTGCGCCTGCTCTGCGTTCAGGGGCGGGGTCGTGCGTACCGGGGCCGAAGACGAGGACGGTGAAGGTGGCCGCGAGGTGCCGCAGCCGGCCAAGGCCAGCAGGGCAACGGTGCAGGCAGCAAAAGCCAGGCTGTGAAAAACGCGCATGGGGCGCAAGGTTAATGGAGTTGCAGCCTGCACCGCGATGACCCACGGCGCTGAACGGTTTTTGCGGTGCCTGCCAGGTCAGTGTGGGCCGTGTGGCGGTGCAGGGTTGCCCGTACTGCTACCGCCGCCGCCTTCTCCATGGCATCGCCAAGCCATCGGTATGAAAGCGATTCCCGCGGTCTGCACCGCAGGCCCGGTAGCCACAAAGCCCATGCGTTCGTAAAAACCGTGCGCAAAGAGCGTGGCGTTGACCGTCACGCGGGCACCTGGGGGCAGGTGCGGCAATACGTGCCGCCACAGCGCCCGCGCCCCACCCTGCGCTTGAAAAGCCTCGGCCACGAACAGATGAAAAATATGATGGCCGCCGCGCACCACGATCACGCCCGCTACGTCGCTCCCGTCGGCCACCGCCACCCAGGTCTTGAACGACGCCGATGCCAGGCGCGCGGCGACAGCATCGGGCTGCAGGGACAACAGGAAATCTTCAGCGCCCCGTCCCCCGGGGTCCACGGTGAAGAAGCGCGCCAGCGACAGGATCAGCCGGCTGATCGCTGCCGCATCTCCCGTGGTGGCTGGGCGGATCTTTGCAGCCCAGCCCATTCAGGCGACGGTGCTCGTGGCCGCATGCGGCACCGCGCGCCGCTCTGCCAGCCGGTTGGCCACGCTCACGATGGCCAGCACCGACGCCGTCACGATGTTGTGGCTAGCGCCCGCGCCGAAGGTGGAGCCCGCCACGCCTTCCATCGCGGCTTCCACAATGGCCAGCGCCTGGGCGTTGGCACCCGTGCCGGTGGCGCGCTCTTCGTAGTGGTCCACCCGCAGCGGCAGGCCGAGGGCATCCACGGTGGCGGCAATCGGCCCGTTGCCCTGGCCGCGCAAATGCTGGCGTGTGCCGTCGATGGTCACGTCGAGCTCGATGCCCTGCCCGTCTTCATCGAGCTTGTGGCTGTGGCACACGATGGCCGGCTGCGCAGGCGCGCGCAGGTAGGTCGTCTGGAACAGATCCCACAGCGCCTCGCCACCCATCTCGCCCTCGCTCGCATCCGTCTGGCGCTGCACCACGGCGCTGAATTCGACCTGCATGCGGCGCGGCATCACCACGCCGTGTTCGCGCTCCAGCAAGAAGGCGATGCCGCCCTTGCCCGACTGGCTGTTCACGCGGATCACGCTGTCGTACGTGCGGCCGAGGTCTGCGGGGTCGATGGGCAAGTACGGCACCTCCCACAGCGCGTTCGGGTCCTGCGCGGCAAAGCCCTTCTTGATCGCGTCCTGGTGCGAACCCGAGAACGCAGTGAATACCAGGTCGCCCGCGTAGGGGTGGCGTGGGTGCACCGGCAGCGAGGTGCATTCCTCGGCAATGCGCGCCACCGACGTGATGTCCGAAAAAACGAGGTTCGGGTGCACACCCTGTGTGTACATGTTGAGCGCCAGCGTCACGATGTCCACGTTGCCGCAGCGCTCGCCGTTGCCAAAAAGGCAGCCTTCCACGCGGTCGGCGCCGGCCATCATCGCCAGCTCCGCCGCGGCCACGCCGGTGCCGCGGTCGTTGTGCGGGTGCACTGACAGCACGATGTGCTCGCGGGGCGCGAGGCGCCGGTCCATCCACTCGATCTGGTCGGCGAACACGTTGGGCGTGGCGTTTTCCACCGTGGTGGGCAGGTTGATGATGATGGGGCGGCCGGGGCCTGCGTTCCAGGCCGCGATGGCCGTCTGGCAGGCCTTGAGCGACACATCAAGCTCGGTGGCGCTGAAGGTCTCGGGCGAGTACTGCAGCGTCCACTGCGTGGCGGGCTGCGCGTCGGTGAGCTGCTTCAAATAGCCCACGTGGTGTGCGATGAGCTGCATCACCTGCGTCACGTTCATGCCGAACACGATGCGCCGCCAGGCGGGCGCGGTGGCGTTGTACAGGTGCACGATGGCGCGCGGCGCGCCCTTCACGGCCTCCACCGTGCGCGCGATCAGGTCCTCGCGCGACTGGGTCATGACCATGATGGTCACGTCATGGGGGATCAGGTCCTCGTCGATGAGGCGGCGCACAAAGTCGAAGTCGGTCTGCGATGCGGCCGGAAAGCCGACCTCGATCTCCTTGAAGCCGATGCGCACCAGCTCCTCAAAGAGCTTCATCTTGCGCTCGCCGTTCATCGGCTCGAACAGCGCCTGGTTGCCGTCGCGCAAATCGGTGGAGAGCCACACGGGCGCGCGGGTGATGCTGCGGGTGGGCCACTGGCGGTCGGTCAATGCGACCGGAGCAATGGGCTGGTACTTGGTGGCGGGCTTGGCAATCATGAGAGGCTCCACGAACGGTGTGTGCGGTGCGCTGAAAGAAATGCGCGGTGCACGGGTGGTTCGCGGGCCGGGGTCAGGGGGAGATCAGGTGTTGCGCTGAGCGAGTCAGGCAACGGTGGCGAACGCAGGCAGACCCCGGCCAAGCACTAGTAGGCTTAGCGATAGGGTGGGTAGGGGCATGCTGCGTTGCATAGCGGTCGAAGATAGCACAGGCGGGCTGCAGCACGCAAGAATTTGAATCAAAATGGCCTCCAGCGCTTGATTGGCAAGCGCTTATAGCTATTAAATTAATAGCATATGCTGCTGATACGATGGCCGCCCGGGACCACGTCGGCCTCCCGTTCGTTCCTTCCTCCGTCCCCCTTTCGCCTTTGCAGGAGACATCCCATGCCCTACATGCTGCTCATCATGGAACCCCCTGCCCAGCGGGCCGAGCGGGGGCTGGCGGGTGGGCAGGAGGCGTATGCACGCATGCTGCGCTTTGGCGAAGGCCTCAAGGCCCGCGGCCTGTTGCGCGCCAGCGAGTCGTTGGCGTCCACCCACGAAGCGGTGCGGCTGCAGGTGCGCGAAGGGCAGTCCCGGCTGGTGGATGACCCCTTTTCAGAGACCAAGGAAATGGTGGGTGGCTTCTATTTGGTCGACTGCGCCACGCGCGAGGAGGCGGTGGCTCTCGCCCACGAATGCCCGGCCGCCGAGTGGGCCACCATCGAAGTGCGTGAGGTCGCGCCCTGCTACCACGGGGCGTCCTGACACAAAGAACAAAGACGGCTTTGGCCGTTGTGGCCTCGCCCTGAAGGCGCCTACGCCGCGCGCCGCGGCGCATCGGCCAGCAGCGCCTGAAATTGCTGCCCCGGCATCGGCTTGGCAAACAGGTAGCCCTGCAGCACGTCGCATCCTTGCCGCACCAGATAGTCGGCCTGTTCCGGCGTCTCCACCCCCTCGGCCGTGATGTGCAGCCCCAGGCCATGCGCCAGGGCCACGATAGCGTTGACGATGGTGCGGCTGTGCTCGTGGCCCGGCAGATCCTTGACGAAGCTGCGGTCGATCTTGAGGCGGCGCATCGGCAGCTGCCGCAGGTAGGCCAGTGACGAGTAGCCGGTGCCGAAGTCGTCGATCGCCAGGTGGATGCCCAGCTGGCTCAGGCGGTGCAAGGTGTGCGCGCCGGCCTCCATGTTGTCCATGAGCACGGTCTCGGTGAGCTCGATCTCCAGCAGGTGCGCGGGCAGGCCCTCTTCGCGCAGGATGTCCATCACGCGCTCCAGAAACTGCGGGTCCCCCAGCTGCCGCGCCGAGATGTTGACCGACACCCGCAGCGGCCCGCCGGCCTGCCAGCGCGCAGCATCGCGGCAGGCCGTGCGCATCACCCAGTAGCCCAGCGGCACGATGAGGCCGCAGTCCTCGGCCACCATCACGGCCTCGAGCGGGGGCACATTGCCCAGCTCCGCATGCGTCCAGCGCAGCAGCGCCTCGGCACCCACCACCGCCTTGTCGGTGGCGGCATACAGCGGCTGGTAATGCAGCGCCAGGCCCTCGCTGGTTTGCAGCGCCGCGCGCAGCGCATGCTCGATGGCCTGGCGCCGGACCACGGCCTGGTTCATCGATGCGTCAAACCGCACGCAGCGGTTCTTGCCCATGTCCTTGGCGCGGTACATGGCCGTGTCTGCGTTGCTGACCAGGCTGTCCATGTCGGCCGCGTCGTCCGGAAAGGTCGCGATGCCTGCGCTGCAGGTCACGGTGACCTGCTGGCCGACCTCGGTGAACGTGGGGCGGAACACGCCCACGATGCGCTGGCCGTAGCTGTTGAGCGCCGTGTCATCCATGTCGAGCCGCAGGATGAGGGCGAACTCGTCGCCCCCCAGGCGCGAGATCGTATCGGTGCCGCGCACCACCGACTGCAGTCGCCGCGCCACCTGGCGCAACAGGCCGTCGCCGGCCGCATGGCCGAAGGTGTCGTTCAGGGTCTTGAAGTTGTCGAGGTCGATGTAGACCAGCGCCACCCGGCTGCCCAGGCCGCGCGCGCGCTCGATCTCGGCGGCCAGGCGCTCGTTGAAGGCGTGGCGGTTGCCGGTGCCGGTGACCGCGTCGGTATGGGCCAGCGCATGCAGGCGGTTCTCGGCGTTGCGCACGGCCGCCTGGCTGCGCAGCACCATGGCCGCCGCCAGCGCCATCACACACAGCGCAATCAGCAAGGCGCTGATGAAGCGGATGGCCAGGCGGGTGTACACCGCGCTCATCGACTTGCGAAAGTACAGCGTGCCCCACGCCGTGCCGCCCACCTCCACCGGCCGGGCGATCTCCAGCACGCGCAGCCCCGCGCGCTCTGCCACGCCCTCCATGCCGGCGGCAGACAGCGTGTCGGGGTGCTGTGCCTCGGGGTCGCGTGCGTAGTCGGCCAGCCGCAGGCCCTGCCGGTCGTAGACGTCCGCGGCCAGCACCATGGGCGACGATTTCAGCGCGGCCAGCATTTCGCTGACGGTGTTGGCATCGCGGAACATGACGGCGGCCGAGATGTTGTCGGCCACGATGGCCGCCTCCACCCGGCTGTCCTGCAGCATCGACTGGCGCGTGCTCCAGTAGTCGAGCCCGGTGAGCGCCAGCACCACCGTGAGCAGCGCGAGCCCCGCGGCCAGGATGCCGGTGGCCACCAGCCGCGAAGACAGCCGGGGTTGCTCGGCGTCTGGGCCCTGGGCCGTTGACGGCGCGGGCTCGTGCGAGGGCACTTTTTTCGTCATTTGGCCGCCTTGGCCAGCCGCAGCAGGCGCGAACTGACCGACAAGCCTGCGCGCGCAGCCGCCTCGGTGTTGACGCCAAACACGATCCGGCTCTGTTGCTGGCTGAGCGTGATCATGATCTCGGGGCTGTTGTTTGCCACTTCATCGGCCACCGTGAGGATGCCGTGCGCCGAGGGCAGCGCGCGCAGTGCGCGCAACACGGGCTCGATGTCGGAACTGTGCAGGATGAGCACGCGGCACTGCCGCAGCATGCCGGGCTCCAGCAACCGCACGCGGATGGGCTGTCCCTTGCGGGCAGGTTTGCCCTCCAGCGCTGTCAGGTGCCGCTTGAGTGGACTGAACGGCGAGACGCACAGCGACCACTCGCCATCGATCGCCTGGTCGCCGTCCTGCCACTCGATGAACTGGATGAAGTTGAAGATGTAGGCCGCCTTGAGGTCGAGTTCTTCCACCGGGTCGGCAGCCTGCGCAAGCCCCGCTGCGCAACCCAGCATGCACAGCCCGGTCCACAGCAGGTGACGCAAGCGGATGAAGTGAGACATGGCTCAGAAACCGTAGGTGAGCTTCACGCGGTAGGTTCGTCCATCCTGACGGATCGCGTCTTCACGGATTTCATACGAGGCGGGGTCGGCATGGCGCCGATTGAACAGGTTGTAGACCCCTACCGACACATCCACATCGCCCATGCGCTTGGTGTAGACCACGTTGGCCAGAATATGCCCCGGCAGTCGCGCATTTTTGAGGGTCCGGCGCGGGCCGATGCCGATGGCTTCCACCGCGTACTGGCCGGGCTTGCCCTGGCCCAGGCCCGGCAACTCCAGCGTGTCCGACCACTGCACCTTGAGCAGGTGGCGGGGCGAGTTTGTCAGCGGCTCGGGAGTGCTGGTATCGCGCGCCTTTTGCCAGCCATAGGCCACGCGCAGGCGTGAACCGCGCTGCCAGCGCTGCTCCACCTCGGCCTCGATGCCATCCACGTGCACATTGCGCGCGTTGCTGAAGGCCAGCCGGTCCGCCACCGCAGCGTCGCCCAGCGAGACCAGGTTGCTCACTTGCGAGCGGAACGCGGTCAGCAGCATGCGCGTCGCGCCCGTGGGCGCGTGCTCCAGCGCAAGCTCTGTGGTGCGCACCTTTTCTGACCGCAGGCCGTGGGTAAGCACCATGCCGCCCGCCATGTCGACCGCATAGTCGCGCTCGTACGCGTTGGGTGGCCGGTAGGCCGTGCCGTGCAGTAGCTTGACGGCGGTCACGGGGCTCCACCAATACACCAGGCCCAGGCGCGGGTGCAGACCGCCCGCGCTGCCGGATTGTTTGCCCCAGCGCAGGCCCGTGTGCAGGGTGAGCGTGGGCGCCAGCGCAAATTCGTCCTGCAGGTAGACGCCAACGGCATGCCCGGTGCGGCGGGTGTCGAGGTAGCTGGCCGGTGGGTCGATATCGACATTCACCTGCTTGATGCGCGCATCGCGCCGGTAGTCCAAGCCCCAGGCGAGCTTGTGGCGGGCAAAGGCCGTGCTCACCCATTGAAAGTCGCTGCCCCACCACTGGCCCGTGCCCACATCGCGGTTCAGGGTGATCGGCGGGTAGTCGTACACGTAGTCGCCCACGAAGCGGTAGTGCCCCGCATGCAGGCGGCCGGTAAACGCCAGCGACGGCTGCAGCTGGCGCGTGTACTCGGCCGCCACGCGCGTGTTGGTGTCGATGAAGCGCGAGCGCGGATCATTGAAAGCCTGCGAAAACGCTGCGGTGGGCGTTCCCTTGGTGCGCTCGCCGTGCGCAAGCGTGAGCGCCAGGCCCTCGTGCTGCATTCGGGCGAACAGCTGGGTATTGCGGTCAAAGTCCAGGCGCTGGGCCACGCCGTGGTTCGTGGCGGGCGCATCGAACGCCGAAAAGTACTGGTCCGCGCCCCGGCTGGTGGCGCGCGACACCGCCACCAGCCAGTCACCGCCGTGCGTGTCCACCGTGCCCACCGAGAAACGGCCCTTTGCGCTGCCGTGGCTGCCCGCCTCCACGCTGACCTGCGGCCCCGCCAGCTGGCGACCATTGCGCGTGATGACGTTCACCACGCCAAAAAATGCATTCGCCCCGTAGACCGCCGAGCCCGGGCCGGGCACAAATTCCACGCGGTCCACCAAGTCCAGGTCCAGCGGGAAGTCCGTGCCGATCGTGGCCTGGTCGTACACGTTGTCGTTGAAGCGCACGCCGTTGACCAGCAGGAGCACCCGGGTGTTGTAGTCGCCCGGCGTGGCAAAGCCGCCGGTGCCCAGGTAGTGGTAGGAGCGGTCGTACGACACGTACAGCCCCCGCATGCTCGAGAGCACCTCGCCGAGCGTGCGGTAGCCAAAAAGCCGGATGTCTTCGGCAGTCACCACGCTCACGACGGCGGGCGCTTCCAGGGCGGTCTGCGCGTAGCGGCTGGCGGTCGTCACCTCCATCTGCATGAGCTGCTCCAGCGGCAGCTGGGCGATGTCGGTCTGGGCGCTGGCGTGGTGGGCCCAGGCGCACAGCAGGGCCAGGCCCGCGTGCCGGGGCCACCGTGGGGAAGGGTCCGATCCTCTTTTCATGGCTTTGCACCGGTTTGGGTGGGGCTCGCGCGGCGAGCCAAGCAGTTTTTGGAGGTTCGTACTCGAGCGGTAAATTCTTTACAAAGTGTATCCACCGGCGGACGTACGCAGACGCCCGCGGGATCAGTGATGACCCTAGGGAAATGTAATAAATGGGCGGGCTGTGCGCCCCGGCAGCCCTAGTCCGGGAGAGCCTCGGCCTCGCGTGCGGCGAAGGCCAGCCCCAGGCGCCGGTACAGGCGCCGCCAGGCAAACACGTACAGCACCACCACCGCCGCAGTCAATGCCAGCCCGAAGTGGACAGGGGCGGCAAACGCGAAGCGCCAGGCCCAGTAGACATCGGAAAAACCCATCAGCGCAAAGCTGAGCAGCCCGATCCACGGCCCCTCGGCACGCCAGGCGGCCACGGACACGAACGCATGCCCCACCAGTGCGGCCAGGCCCAGCAGCAGGTTGGCGACCAAGGCCAGCACGGGCCGCTGCTCGAACCAACCCGCCAGGCCCTTCAACGTGGGCGGAGTGCTGGACCGGGCGGTCATCGCCGCCTGCACCATGAACGCCGCCACCACGCCCTTGTGCTGCAGGCGGCGGGCGGCGGTGTCCTGCCCCTGGAGCGCGGATTCGACCACGCGCCGGGTCAGCCAGTGGCCCACACCCGCCGAGCGGGACGTTGCGCCGCCGCCATCCCCCTCGTCCCCGTCCGTGCGGCGCAGTTGCTCAGCGGCGTCCTGGACCGCATCGCGCAGCGGCTCGGGCACTTGCTCCAGCGCCCCCGCGCTGTCGCGCACCGCGTGGGCGCAGACGTCGACGGTGCGCAGTGCGGGCGGCACCTGCGCCAGGCGCCAGCCGCTGCCCTGCACATGCGCAATGCAGGCTTCCTCGCTGAGCATGCCGGCAGGAATCTGGTCGAACCCCTTCACGCCCTGGCGCAGCGCGGCAGCGTAGCGCGCTGGTGTCATCAGCCGCTTGGGCACAAAACGCACCGTGTCTTCATCGGCTGCCAGGGCCGCATCCACCATGGCGTGGGTGATGCGCGCGCGCGGCACGTCCGCCAGCGTGCGCGGGTGCGACTGCAGCTGGGCGATCAAGGTGTCGTCATCGGCGGCGTCCGCCTGGGACTGCGCGAGGGCCTGCAACCAGCGCGTGTCCTCGGCAGCATCCCATTGCGCGGTGTACGGCGCGTGCAGCGACAGCACCGTGGACGCTTCGAGTGCGGCCTCGCCGGTGCGGCCGAGCGCGCGGCAGGCGCTGGCCAGGATGTAGTGCGGATGTGCCTCGTGGCGCACATGGCCCAGGCTGAGGCGGGCGTCGGTGATGGCACCTTCGTGGTCGCCCGCCCACAGCCTTGCCCAGGCGCGCTGCACATGCCAGTGGCTGCCCGCGCGGCGTTCACCTTCCGTCCGTGCGTGGGCCAGGTCGTCCTCGATGAGCCGTGTGGTCACCTCCTCACGCAGCGCAGCGGGCACAGAGGGGAACATCTCCCAGCGGTCTTTCAGCGCGGCCACGCACACATCGGCGCTGCGCAGCGCCTCGGGGATCTTGTCCAGCGAGAGCCCGTTGGCGCGTGCCGAGGCCAGGCAGAGCGCGGGGTTCAGCATCTCGGCCGGGATGTGTTCGATCAGGCAGCCGTAGTCGTGCCGCACTGCGCGCTCGGCCAGGGCAGGCGTGATCTTGCGCGGGTCGATGTAGCTGATGTTGTAGATGTCGGCTTGCAATGCCGCCTGCTCCAGCGCATCGGTGCGCAGCCAGTAGGCCAGGTCCCTGAGCGGGGCCTCGGCGCGCACGGCCTTCAGTGCGAGCTCGGGTGTGAGCAGGCAACCCCAGATGTCGCACAGGCTGTTGTGGTCCCAGGTGGCTGGGATGCGGCTGTTGCGCTCGTCGCGCCAGTCCCATTCGGACTGGCCTGCGTACAGGCTGCGCGCCAGGGCCAGGGCCTCGGCGGTCATGCAGGCGGGCGGGATGTCGGCTGCTTCGCGCAGGCCCCGGCGCACCAGCGACGCAAGCCGTTGGGGCGTTTGCCAGGCGGGGGGCACGTGCTCCAAGGCGGCCACATGGGCGGCCAACGCGGCGTCCACCATGGCGTCGTCCAGCCACGCTGCGGGCACGTGGGCGATGGCGTAGCGGTCGCTCTGCACGGCATCCAGCCATTCGCCGCGGCTCTGCGGCAGCTGCGTGGACGCTGCCGCGTCATCGGGCGGCTCTGTGTGCAGTGCCGGGCCGTCGCTGTCGGGGCCTTCGGGCCCGTCGTCATCATCGCTGGGCGGCGATGCGGGGGCCGCGGTGCGGGTGCGCTGCGCCAGTTGCAGCGCGTCGATGCTGGGCGCGGCCATGAGCCACAGCTCCCACCACACGTCGCCATCGCCAGAATCCGAATGCTTGTACAGCGTGAGCCACTGCTCGCGCGCCTCGTGCAAGGTGCCGCTGTCGCCCGGCAGGGGCTTGGCCAGAGCCACAGGCCAGGCCTGGGTGTACTCGCCCTGGCAGCTCCATGGCGCGGCGTGCTCCGGGTTGGGGTCGGCGGCGCCAAAGCGCGTGGTCAGCTGCTGCACCATGGCCACACGGGCTTCGTCCACCGCGCGGTTGAGGTCGGTGCACAAGAACTCGTACGGCCCGTTGTGCGATTCACTCAGGTAGGCGCGCATCACCCGGCGTACCACCACCGTGCGGGCGGCCTGTATCTGGTCGGGCTCCTGCTCCTCGTCTTCTTCGTCCTCGCCGTCCACGGGCGCGTCGGGTGCCAGGTCGTCGCCCGCCGCCAGACGGTGCAGCCGGGCCTCGGCATCGGCCAGCAGGTTGAGGGCCAGCGGCACGATGCCGTCGAGGGTCTCCAGGTTTTCCAGGTGGTCGGTGGGCGGTGTGTTGAAGAACGGGCCCGGGGGCCAGCAGTTCTCGCGCACGCCACTGCGCCACAGCGGTGTGCCGGCGGCGTCGAGCAGGGCCACCTGTTGCCCGTCGTAGTGCGCGCGCCAGGTGATGGCCCCTTCGCCGTCGATGAAAGCCAGCTGCCCGTCGCGTGTGAGAAACGGCACCAGCGGCGTGTCGGGTGGGTGCGCCACCAGCCAGCCGTCGCCGCCCGTCAGGGGCTCCAGCAGGTTTTCAGGGGCGGGCACAAAGCGGCCGTCGGGGTGCAGCATGCCCCACTGGGCCGGGGCGACCGCGCCGCTCTGGGTGGCGGCGGTGCGCACCACGGCGTAACAGCTCTCGGTCGAGAAATCGGTGCCGTAGCTCAGGGCTGGCGTGGGCAGTGGCGTGCCGTCGGCCGTCAGGAAGCTCGTGCCGTCGTAGCTGTTGGCGGCGGCGCCGCAGGCCATGCGCCGCGACAGGTGGCGCCCGCCCTTCACCACCACCTTGCCACGCGTGTTGAGGTAGCCGTGGCCGTTGTCCCAGGCGTTGGGTTCGTCAAAAAAAGCCAGGCCCTCGGCGTTGAAGGCATCGATGCGGGGGTAGCGGGGCTCGAGCACCCAATGGCCCTTGGCGTCGATAAGGCCATAAAGCTCGCCGTCCAGCGAGGCGGCCGTGGCGCTGGATTCGCCAAAGGGCCGCGCGTCGCAAAAACGCGGCTCGATCACCCAGCGGCCCGTGCGGTCCACAAAACCGTGGGTGCGCTGGTTGCCGGATTTCTTCCACAGCGTGGCACGCGCGAGGCCGTTGCCGCCAAACGGGCTCAGCTCATGAAAGACCTCGTCGCACGTGGTGCGGCCCGTGCGGTCGATGATGCGCCAAGCGTCCTTGCCCACCTGCACGCCGCACAAACCGTTGCGAAACGGGTGGGCGTTGTCGAACGCGGGCGGGATGACCACCACCCCCGCGAGGTCCAGGAACCCCCAGCGCCCACCGTCGCAAAAGCGGGCCACGCCATCTTCGGTAAAGCTGCGGGCGTTCTGCAGCGTGGGTGGCACGCGCCACTGGCCTTCGCCGTCGATGTAGCCCCACAAGCCATTGGCGGCCCGGGCCGCCCCCAGCCAGCCCCCACGCCCATCGGCCCAGAAGCGCAGCACCTCCACCAGGCCCTCCGGCGGGGCCACGGCCCGGCCGGGGTGGACGATGAGCAGCGCCAGCGTCTGGTGGCTGGGCTCCAGCGGAATGCTGGCAAGCCAGGGGGGGGTGGGTTCGGTGTCGTCGTTGTTGTCGCTGATCATTACTGTCGGGGTCCCTCGCGGGGCATCCTACCGAGGCACATCGCGGGGGCGGGTAACCATTTGCACGGCTTGGCAGATACGCCACAGCGGGTCTTGCGCGCCCGCAGGGGTGACCGTCTCGGCCCGCTGGGCGCTGGTTTTTTCTCAGTAAAAACCCTTGTTTTTCACGAAGCCTGTCGATCTGAAGCTGCCCCGTTCGTCGTCCAGGTGAAGGCAAGAAATTTCACCACCCCCCCTGGCACCACCATCCCAAGGAGCACCCCATGCGATTCATGATCATCGTGAAAGCCACCGCCGAATCCGAGCGCGGCGACATGCCCACCGAGCCCCTGATGGCCGCCATGGCCCGTTACCACGAGGAGCTGGCCCACGCCGGCGTGCTGCTGGACGGCAGCGGCCTCAAGCCGAGCGCCCAGGGCTGGCGCGTGCACTACGGTGCCGCCGGTGCGCGGACCGTCACCGACGGCCCCTTCACCGAGACCAAGGAGCTCATCGCCGGCTACACGCTGATCCAGGTGCGCAGCACAGGCGAGGCGCTGGAATGGACGCGCCGCTTCCCCAACCCCCGCGGCGAGGGCCTGGAAGCTGAGATCGAGGTGCGCCCCTTGTACGAGATGGAGGACTTCGCCGCCGTGCAGGGCGTGGAGCACTTCCGCGAACTCGAAGCCCGCGGCTGACCCCCCCGGCCCTGGAGCCACCACCATGATCAAGACCATTGCCCTCGTGCTGCTCGCCGCCCTGGCGCTGCTGCTGGCCTACGCCGCCACCCGCCCCGACACCTTCCGCGTGGAACGCAGCCGCGTGATCACGGCCCCGCCCGAGCGGGTGTACGGGCTGATCCACGACCTGCGCCAGTTCAACACCTGGAACCCTTACGAACGCAAGGACCCCGCCATCAAGGGCGAGTACAGCGCCACCACCAGTGGTCCTGGCGCACGCTACGCATGGCAGGGCGACAAGGTGGGCACCGGCAGCATGGAGATCGTGGAGGCCACGGCACCCCGCCGCGTGGACATGAAGCTCGACTTCGTCAAACCCTTCGAAGCCCACAACCAGGTCGAGTTCACGCTGCAGCCCGAAGGCGCGGGCGCCACCCGCGTCACCTGGGCCATGCAAGGGCCCGTACCCTACCTCGCCAAGATCGCGCACCTGGTCTTCAACATGGACCGCGTGGTGGGGCAGGACTTCGAGGACGGCCTGGCCAACCTGCAGGCCGCGGCGCTAAAACCCGCGGCGTGAACCGCCGCCCCCTTTGCCAAACCTTTCGTTTCGCTTTACCTTCCCACCCCTTCAGGAGCCTCTCATGCACAAGCAAATCTTCGTGAACCTGCCCATCGAGAACATGGCCCGCTCGCAGGCGTTCTTTCGCGCCCTGGGCTATGAGTTCAACCCCGAGTTCAGCAACGAGCAGGGCGCCTGCCTGGTCGTGGGCGAGAACCTCTACGTGATGCTCCTGGTCAAGGACTTCTACCAGACCTTCACCAGCAAAACGATTGCCGATGCGCGCACCACGTCGGAGGTGCTGGTGTGCTTCTCGTGCGACAGCCGCGAAGAGGTCGACGCCCTCGTCGCCAAGGCCCTGGCAGCGGGCGGCACCTCGCCCCGCCCGGTGCAGGACCTGGGCTTCATGTACTCGCACAGTTTTGATGACCTTGATGGCCACAGCTGGGAGTTCGTGCACATGGTGGATGCCAGCAAGGCGCTGGGCTGAGCGTTCACCGAGACCACCGATGCAACACCCCCGCAGTCCTGATGCCGATGCTGGCGCCGATGCCCTGCACCGCACCGCACCATCGATGCGGTCTGGCGCATCGAGGCCGCACGCATCATCGCCAGCGTGGCGCGCATGACGCGTGACGTGGGCCGGGCCGAGGAGCTGGCGCAGGACGCGCTGGTGGCCGCGCTGGAGCACTGGCCCGCCACGGGCCTGCCCGCCAACCCGGGGGCATGGCTTATGACCACCGCCAAGCGCCGCGCCATCGACCACCTGCGCCAGCAGGCCATGCATGCGCGCGAACACGAGGCGCTTGGCAAGGACCTGGAGGCGCTCGAAGCCCAGTACGCGCCCGACGTGGTGGACACCCTGGTCGCTGCGCAGCAGGACGATATCGGCGACGACTTGCTGCGCCTTATCTTCACCGCCTGCCACCCTGTTCTGCCCACCGAGGCGCGCGTGGCGCTCACGCTGCGGCTGCTGGGGGGCCTGACCACGGCTGAGATCGCACGGGCGTTTCTGGTGCCCGAGCCGACCATCGCGCAGCGCATCGTGCGTGCCAAGCGCAGCCTGTCGGCCGCCCATGTGCCGTTTGAGGTGCCCGGCGAAGCCGAGCGCGCGCCGCGCCTGGCGTCGGTGCTCGAAGTCATCTACCTCGTCTTCAACGAAGGGTATGCCGCCACCGCGGGCGACGGCTGGATGCGGCCCGCACTGTGCGGCGAGGCACAGCGCCTGGTGCGCGTGCTGGCCGGCCTGGTGCCTGACGAGCCCGAGGTGCAGGGGTTGGTAGCGTTGCTGGAGATCCAGGCCTCGCGCCTGGGCGCGCGCACCGATGGCGAAGGCCGGCCCGTGCTGCTCATGGACCAGGACCGCGCGCGGTGGGACCCGCTGCTGCTGCGCCGGGGCCTGGCCGCACTGGACAAGGCCGAGCAGCTGGCCCGCGCCGGCCACCCCTGGGGTCCCTATGCGTTGCAGGGCGCCATCGCCGCCTGCCACGCGCGCGCACGGCGCGCAGAGGACACCGACTGGCCCCACATCGTGGCGCTGTACGACGCGCTGGTGCAAGTGGCGCCTTCGCCCGTGGTGGCCTTGAACCGCGCGGTGGCCGTGGGCATGGCAGAGGGCCCGGCGGCCGCGCTGCAACTGGTGGACGAAATCGCCCACGACCCCGTGCTGCGCCACTACCACTGGCTGCCCAGCGTGCGCGGTGATCTGCTGGCCAAGCTGGGCCGGGGGGCCGAGGCGCGGGCTGAATTCGAGCGCGCCGCGGGCCTCACGCGCAACGCGCAGGAAAAGGCCTTGCTGCTGGCGCGCGCGGGGGGATAAATGGTGGCGCTGTGCAGACTGCAGTGCAGTGTGGGCACGTCATCGAGGACGCACTTACAGCCTGATTTCAAGCGGATACCAGCGTGACGTCCACGTGATTTTGTGCCGCGCTTTCGCCAGAATGGCTTCTTCGCCCACTCCCCACCCGCCGTGCCATGACACACCCCGACACCGTGTTCCCGCTCGACGGCGGCTGTGCCTGCCGCCATGTGCGCTACCGCCTGCACACGGCGCCGCTGTTTGTGCACTGCTGCCACTGCCGCTGGTGCCAGCGCGAAAGCGGCGCCTCGTTTGCACTGAACGCCATGGTCGAAGCCGAACGCCTCACGCGGCTGGTGGGCGCGGTCGAGCTGGTGGATACACCGTCTGAAAGCGGCTTTGGCCAGAAGATCGCGCGCTGCCCGCACTGCCGCATCGCAGTGTGGAGCCACTATTCAGGTGCCGGCCCGCTGGTGGCCTTTGTGCGCGTGGGCACGCTCGATGCGCCTGACCTGTTGCCGCCCGACATCCACATCTACACCGAATCCAAACAGCCCTGGGTGGTGCTGCCGCCCGGCACACCCGCGGTGCCGCAGTATTACGACCGCGACCTGTACTGGCCGCCCGACAGCCTGGCGCGCCGCCAGACGCTGCTGCCGCGCATCAGTGCGTACCGGGAGCAGCTGGGGCTGGATTGATCGGGCGTAGACGGGCCCCGGGCAAGTCCCACTCCGCGAGTCAGGCCCGCGGGTGCTTCTTGTTGTTCTTCTTGCGCAAGTGGTGGGGTGTGGACGCCTTGGGCGCGAGCCCCAGCGCCGCGCGCGCGAGGGCGTCGGCCTCGCCATTACGGTGGCGCGGGATCCAGTGCACATGGGCATCGCCACACGCCACCAGCTGGGCACGGGCTTCGTCAAACAGGTCGGCCAGCCGCGCAATCGGCGGCATGGCGTCATTGCCGGAGAGCTGCGCCACCAGCACGCTGTTGTCGCTGAACACCTGCACCGGGTGGGCTGGCCTGGGGGCCAGCTGCAACACGCACTGCAGTCCCAGCAACAGCGCGCGCAACTCGGCCTCGTTGTTGCACCCAATCAGGTGGGTCGCTTCAGACAAGGCATGCCGCGTGGTCCCGTCGGGCTCCACCACCACGGCGCCGAGTCCCATGCGCCCGGGGTTGGGCACGGCGCTGCCGTCGCAATGGATCACCCAGGCGTAAGTGCTGTCGTCCATGCGGGAAGGGTCGTGCTTCAAGGGATCGTCATCGCAACGGCCTTGGCCGGCCGAGCGGCGCCGGGCAGACGCGCCGCGCAAAGGCCGCCGCGCATCCGCCCCACGAAGGTCACTTGTAAAACGCCTCGACCTTGCCTTTGAGCTTGATCATCAGCGGCTGGCCCTTGCGGTCCACCGTCTTGCCGGCTGGCACCTTCACCCAGCCTTCGCTGATGCAGTACTCCTCGACATCGGTGCGGTCCTTGCCGTTGAAGCGGATGCCGATGTCATGCTGGAACACGGCGGCCACATGGTGCGGGCTGCGCGGGTCCACCGACAGATGGTCGGGCAGGGCTGGCGGCGTGGTGGTGGTTGCGGGGGTGGTGGCGTCGGTCATGCAGAAGGCTCTTCTTCAAAAAAGGCAGAAAACACAAAACGGGAAGCGCGGATTCTCCGGGATTTGCAGCTGCTGCCCTTCGCCATGCCCCCAAAGGAGCTTGGTTCTTAACGCCCCAGCGGCGCGACGCCGATCAGCCAGGCATGGGCCCAGAACGCAAAACCCAGCCACGCCAGCGCGCCCACCGCCACAGCCGCGCCGGTACCGGCCGCAGTGCCGGGGGCGTAGACGGTGCCCTGTGCCCGGTCGCGCTGGCGTGCGGCGCGAAAGCTCAGCACGGCCCACAGCAAAAAGCTGCCGAACAGCAGCACGTCGGCCAGGTTGCCGTTGGACAGCAGGTGCGCCAGCGCCCACACCTTCACGCCCAGCACCATCGGGTGGTGCAGCCGCGCCTTGATGGCGTTGCGCGGCACATAGGTGGCGGCCAGCAGGATGAAGGCGATGAGTGTGAGCAGCGCTGCGGCGTGGCGCATGCCGGTGGGCGGCACCCACAGCACCACGGGCTGCTGCCGCGCCAGGCCATAGCCCCAGATGATGAGCCCCAGGCCCACCGCGGACACCAGTGAATACAGCCCCTTCCACGGCCCCTCGCCCAGGCGCGCCAGCGTCTGCGTACGCCAGGCGTCGGCCGCAATGCGCACGGAGTGCACGCCCAGAAACAGCACGAGTCCAAAAACCAGCAGCACCATGGGGGGCCTTTCGTTGTGGGGATTCAAGGGCAGCGGCGGGGGCTTGCCAACACGCCCGCGCCAGCACGCACTGGGAGCGTGCACTGCCCTGCATTTTGTGCCCGGGGCGATGGCGGTCAAGGCCGGCAGGTTGGCGCTGCAGCGCTGGCGTGGATGGCTGGGTGCCACGGGCCCGCTTGCAAGCCCAAATTTTGATTAAAAAGTGCCGCCAGCGCTTGTCTATCAAGCGCTTATAGCTATCATGTTGGTAGCAGACGGGTTGTAGCGACCGGGGCACATGCCTGCGCCGCTCCGGTCATTCCACCGCATGCTGCGCCAGAAGCGCCCCCACCTTGGGCTTGGCGCAGCGCTGCAGCGTCTGCAGCAGCGCGTAGCTCGGTTCCGGCACCCGCCAGCGGGTGCGCAGGTCGTGCTGCATGCGCGCGAGCAGGGCCGCCGCCATTTCGGCATCGGCCAGAGCCCTGTGCGCCTGGCCCGTGCGCGGCAGGCCGTGGTAGTCCACCAGCGTCCCGAGCTTGTGGCTGGGCGCCTGGGGGTACAGCCGGCGCGACAGCAGCACCGTGCACGCAAACGGGTGCGGCGCGGCCACGTCGGCCAGGGCCAGTTCGGCCTGCCAGAACTTGCTGTCGAACGACGCGTTGTGCGCGACCATGGGCGCATCGCCCACAAACCGCGCGGCGTCCGCCATCACCCCGGCCGCATCGGGCGCCGCGTCCACCATCGCGTTGGTGATGCCGGTGAGCTGCGTGATGAACGGCGGAATCCACGCGCCGGTTTTCATCAGGCTCTGAAAGCGGTCCACCACCTGGCCTTGTTCCAGCAGCACGATCGCCACCTCCGTCGCGCGTGCGCCCTGGCCGGGCGAGACGCCGGTGGTTTCAAAGTCGATGACGGCGATGGGGGGCATGGGTGTGGGTGGGTGCGATGCGGCCGGGGCCGGGCGATGGAGGCTGGGCGCCACGGGCTGATCCCGGGTGCCTGGGCTTTGCCGGAGGTGGGCCATTTTCGATCATCATTCTCGTTCACACGGCCACGGGCTCCAGGTCGAGCCCGAGGCCCGCGCCTGTTTATCCGTCCCTGAACGCCACCGCCTTCATTGCATGACCCTTCGACACTTCGCCCTGCGCCTTGGCGCAGGCCTTTTGCGCATCTGCGGTGCGCTGGCACTGGTGGCCCTGCTGGCCCTCGTTTACATGGCGGCCATCACGCAGATGCCGTCACGGTCGCATCGGGGGCCCCTGCCCGTGGCCAGCGCAGACCAGGCTGCGTTGGCACAGCGGCTGCGCCGGCATGTGGTGGCTGTGGCGTCTGTGGAGCACAACCTGCGCCAACCGGCTGCGCTGGACGCGGCCGCCCGCTACCTGGAAGCTGAGCTTGTTTCGTACGGCTATCGGGTGGAGCGGCAGGAGTTCAAAGCCTCGCGCCAGAAAGTTCGCAACCTGTGGGTCACGCTCCCGAGCCACCGCGCGCCAGGGCAGCGTGTGATCGTGGTGGGTGCCCACTACGACTCGGCCCACGAAACCGCGGGAGCCAATGACAACGGCACAGGCACGGCGGCGGTGCTTGAACTGGCACGGCGCCTGAAAAATCTGGGCGAGACAGCGTCGTCGGACATCGTGTTTGCGCTGTACACCAACGAAGAGCCTCCGTACTTCAAGACCCACCTGATGGGAAGCCGCGTGCACGCCAAGGCGTTGAAGGCTGCCGGAGCGCCTGTGCAGGCCATGCTGTCGCTGGAGACCATGGGTTACTTCTCGGACGAGGCGGCCTCGCAGAAGTACCCGTGGCCGCTTAACCGCTTCTATCCCACGCAGGGAAATTTCATCGCCTTCGTGGGCACGACGACTGACTTGAGGCTGGTGCGCAGCGCGGTGAAGTCCTTCCGGTCGCATGCCCAGTTTCCCTCCGAAGGCATTGCGGCGCCGCGTTTCATCCCCGGGGTGGACTACTCGGACCACGCCGCTTTCATCGACGAAGGCTATCCCGCGCTGATGGTGACCGACACGGCGCCCTACCGCTATCCGCACTACCACACGCGCGAGGACACGCCCGACAAGGTGGACTACGACCGGCTGGCGCGGGTGGTACAGGGGCTGGAGGGCGTCATCCGCGACCTGGCCGCACAGCCCTGACGGCGCCTCACCCTGCGGACGCGCGCCGGTGTTCCAGAAAGAACCGCAGCATCTCCCCCGTTGCATCCACCCCGCGCGGATCGGTGTGGCTGCCCTGGGCGTTGCCCCCTGCCCAGGCGTGCCCCGCGCCGTGCAGTACCCAGTGCTCTGCCACCACCGGCCCCGCTGCGTGGCGGTGCACGGTGCGCGTGTAGGCCTGTCCGCTGGGCGATTGGCCCTGCTCCACCTTGGCTTGCAACGCCGCCGGGCCGCCGACCACGGCGCCCAGGGCGGCGTGGATCACCTGCTCGCCGTTGCGCGCGCTGACCGTGGCATCGGCGTCGCCATGGAACACGATCATCGGCATGACCGCCTGGCCCGGGGCCGCCACGGGGGTGCCGCGGGGGTTGGGCTTGGCGCCGCTTTTCATGGCCGACAGCGCCGCCATCACGTTGTGTGCTGCGCCGGCCTGCAGGCCCGAGTGCACGCCCACGGCGGCAAACACGTCCGGATATTCGCGGCCCAGCAACGCGGCCATGGCGCCGCCGGCCGACAGGCCCGCCACGTACACCCGCTGCGTGTCCACCGGGTGGCGCGCCATCACGTCCTGCACCATGGCCACCAGCAGCGCGGGCTCGCCGCCGCCGCGGCGCTGGTCTTCGGGGCGAAACCAGTTCCAGCAACCGTTGGGGTTGGCGCTTTGGGGCTGGGCGGGATACAGCACCAGCGCATTGGCGGGCGCGGCGGCGGCGTTCATGCCGGTGCCGGTGGCGAAGTCCGTGGGGTTCTGCGTGCAGCCGTGCAGCATCAGCACCAGCGGCATGGGGGTGCCGGACGCGGCACCCGGCGGAACGTACAGGTGGTAGTGGTGCGGGGCGTGCGGCGCGCCGGGGCTGGCGAAGACCACGCGGGTGAAGCTGCCGGGGGGCTCGGCGTGGGCCGCCGGGCCGGCGCGGGATGCCAAGCCAGGTGCAGCTGATGACGGCCCTGCGGGGCTCGACGCCGCGGGCTCGTCCTGCGCGGTGGTCCCGCCCTGCGCGCCAGTCTTGCTACCGGCTGTGCTGTCGTGCGCGGGCCCACCTTCCCGCTCGATGACCACCGCGTCTTCCACATCCGGCGCCGCGCCGCCGCGCCAGGCTGTGCCGGTACGAAAGGTGGCGGCCGGCGCGGGCGTCTGCACAGGTGGGGTGCCCACGGCCTGTCCCTCGGGCGTGCCAGCACTCCGCGCCGTGGCAGGTGCCGTGTTGTGGCCCAGCGCCTGCTGAATCGCACGCGTCGCGTCGGCCAGATTGCCGCTGCGCACCAGATGGGTGGCTTCTCCCATCAGTTGCTTGAGTTTGTGATTCCAGTCCATGGGGTTCCTTGTGGGTTGTTGGGGGGCTAGTGAATGCGCCCTGCCAGCGCCGCCTTGACCGCGGCGCTGGCATGGAAGGCGCCCAGCACCGTCACGGAGGCCACCGTGGCCTGCGCGAGCGAAGCCGGCACGTCGTCGTCGATGCTGACCAGGCCCAGCACCCGGATCTCAAGCACCTGCCCCGCCGCCTGCACGGCCTCCAGGTCGGTGCGGCCAAACCGCTGCAAACCCAGCACAAGCATCTTGCGGGCCACCACCTGGCGGACGGCGTCGCCCTGGGCGGTCAGCTGGTTGCGGATGGCGGTGCGAATGAAGTCGGTGCGGTTGGCATAAAAGCCCTCGGACACCAGCAAATCGATGTGGCCCAGGTCGACAAACCCGAGGTTGATGGTGATCTTTTCCGAGTCAGGGACCTTGCCGCGTAGGGCAACCGGGGATGCGGGAGAAGCAGGTGATGGGGGCATGGATTCCTCTTTGGGCGGCTGTCCGCCATCCGTATGGATGGTAATTGGATGGTTATCCGGCCATTTCAAGAGCAATACCGCAAAAAGAAAAGAGCCCGAAGGCTCTTTCTTGGGGACGTATCAGCCGTTCCGGCAGCGGGCGGCTTCAGCCCGCACCACGGCTGCCGCCACCATTGCCACCGCCGCCCGCACCGCGGCGCGACTGCACCTGGTTGCCGCTGCCCAGGTGGGCGTCGCGGTCGTGGCGGCTCTCGGGGGTGCGACGGCCTTGGTTGAGCTGGGTGGTCGGTTGGTCACCCGTGGCGTTGTGGGCCTGGGCGACCTTGCCCGAGCCCTCGGTCTCGTTGCTGACGCCACCATCCTCACGGCGGTTTTCTTTGCTGTTGCTGCTACTGCTCATGGAGCCTCCTGTAAAGACGATGGAAGAACGGGTGAAGGGTCGGGGAAAAGCCATCAGGCGCAGCCGGCGGACAGGTGTCGTGCCGCCTGCCGCGCCGTGGCGATCAGGACAGCGTCAGTTCCTTGTGCTCGCCCATCCCGCGGGGCTGCTCGCCGGTGACGGCTGCCTTGGCCATCTTGAACAGCTGGACCATCTTGCTTTCCTTCACGTCCCAATACTCGGCGTGGCGAATGCGCACGGCGAGCAGGGCCAGATCCGGGTCGGTGTGGCCGCCCGGAAACCAGGCCTTGGCCATGGGCGACCACAGCGTTTCCTTTTGCGCCAGGTCGTCGATGAAACGGGCCTGCCCCGACAGCGAGACATAGCTGTCGTCGCCCGGGTCGGCGTACGACACGTTCACCTCGCCGTCGGTGAGCAGGCGCTCGTACAGCTCGCCCGATTTGGAGATGAAGAAATACAGCTCGTTGTGCTCGTCAATGCTGCGGTTTTGCGTGGTCAACGGGTGCGCATGCAGCATGCCGGTGCTGGTGCGGTGGGTGAGCATCCCGAAGCGGATGTCCTTGATGAGTTTCCACAGGGTTTCGTGGGCGGGCGTGTTCTGGGCCATGGGCTCTCCGTGTGTCGTAAGTGGGTCAATGGGAGGAAGATTCCCGTCGTAGTCCACTCTAGGCAGAGAGCCACGCGGCCAGTGTCGGCCCTGCGCCCGCAGGTGCGTGGGTGTTTATCCGACACCCGCGCCGCGCGCGGTGCCCCGCAGTTTGCAAGCCCTCCGGCGACCCTGAAGGCGCCTACAGCGGCGCCCGCTGCTCCAGCGCAAACGGCGGCAGGCCCTTGAGCAGCCGCTGCCCGTAGCTCGTGCGCATCAGGCGCTTGTCGTAGCAGTACACATGCGCCATGTCGTCCTCGGTGCGGATCGCGCGGCCCACCCATTGCGCCAGGCGGATGGCGGTGGCGGGCACCACCAGTTCGCTGAACGGGTCGCGGCCCACAGCGCGCAGCCATTCGGCGCGGGCCTCGCCCACCGGGTCGTCGGGCGGGGCAAAGGGCAGCTTGGTGATGAACACCGATTCGCACAGCCGCCCGGGCAGGTCCAGCCCTTCACCGAAGGACTGCATGCCGAAGATGACTGAGGGCTCGCCGTTCTCCACCCGCTCGCGGTGGCGGCGCAGCAGTTGCGTGCGCGGCAGCGCGTTTTGCACCAGCACCACGCCGCGCATGGCGGTGGGCAGTGCGTCCACAGCCTGGCGCATCTGCTCGCGCGAGGTGAACAGCACCAGCGCGCCGTATTCGACACGCGCAATGTCGTGCAGCAGCGCATCGACCATCTCGGCGGTGAACTGCGCGGCGTTCTTGGGGTCTGCGCGTGTCTCGGCGGCGATCAGCGTGCCCTGCGCAGCGTAGTTGAAGGGGCTCGGCACCTCCAGCGTGGTCGTGGACTCATCACCATGCAGCCCGGCCTCGCGCAGAAAGAAATCGAAATTGCCGCAGCTGTTGAGCGTGGCCGATGTCAGCACCGCGCCGCGCACCGCGTTCCACAAATGGTTGCGCAGCGTGGTGCCGGGCAGGATGGGGCTGGCGTGCGCCTTGACCACGATGAAGTCGCCATCCATCTCCAGCGTGAACCACTTGGCGGCGGGCACAAAGCTGCGGTCGGCGCCCTGCGGTGCGTCCTGCAGCAGCAGTTGCGCGGTGGCGTGCAGCTCCTCGAGCCGGGGCGCAAGCATGCCAATCTGCGCGTACAGCGTGGACAGCCGCTTGGCCTCCTCGGGCTTGTCGCGCATCTCGGCGCGCAGGGCCTTGCTGATGGCGCGCAGGGCTTCGAGGAAGCCGTCGGCGCTGGCGGCCAGAAGGCCGAGCGGCGCAATGAGCGGCTCGGGCAACTCGCCCCGCGGCACCCGCACGCGCGCCGGGCCCCAGGTGTCCTTCTGGCTCTTGAGCGCGGCGCCGTACACATCCATCACGATGCGGGCCAGGTCCTGCAGGGTCTGGCGCAACTGCGCCGCGTGGCGCGGGATGTCGGCGATCTCCTCGACCTCCAGCAGCGCGCCGATGCGCAGGCCGCGGCTTGAGAGCCGGTCGATCCAGGTGATGCGCGACAAGTCCATGCTGCAGGCGAACTGGTCGAGCGCGGTGGCGGGCAGGTGGTGGGCTTCGTCCAACACCAAGAGGCAGTTGTCCAGCTCGGGCAATACCCGCGCGCCCAGCGACGACAGCAGCAGGTCGTGGTTGGCCACGATCACCTGCGCGCCGACCAGCTCCTTGCGCTTGTCGTAGTAGGTGCACTGGCTGAAGGCCGGGCAGTGTTTGCCGGTGCACGACGCGCCCTCGGCCGCCACGGGGCTCCACACCTCGGGCTCGGGCGGCGTGTCCAGGCTGTCGCGGTCGCCATCCCACGCGCCCTTGGCCAGGGTTTGCGACATGGTCGAATAGAACTGCATGCGCGCCTCGGTCTCTTGCCGGGGCCGCTTGGCGCGGGCTGCGGCTTCTTCCTCGGCAAACAGGTCGTCTTCGTCCGCCTCTTCTGCTTCGCCGGTGCCCGCCAGCCGGTCCAGCTTGAGCTTGCACACATAACGCCCGCGCCCCTTGGCCAGCGCAAATTTGAAGGGCTGGGGCATCAGCGCGGCCAGCGCGGGCAGGTCCTTATTGACCAGCTGCTCCTGCAGCGCCACGGTGGCGGTGGAGATCAGTACCCGCGTGCCACGCGACAGCGCCAGTGCGATGGCGGGGGCGCAGTACGCCAGCGACTTGCCCACCCCCGTGCCGGCCTGGATCACCGCGATGGCGCGTGTGGGCGTGGTCGTTTCACCATCGCCGCTGTCTCCACCATCAGCGTCCACCTTGCCCAGCGTGGCCGTGCTGAACGTGAGCGCCACCTGCTCGGCCATGCGCCGCTGGCCTTGGCGGCTGCGAAATCCCGGGGTGGCCCGCACCACCGCATCGAACGATTCAAGGGCCTGCGCGGTCCATACCTGTTGAGACATACAGTAGTGTCGCATGCCGCGCCCCCGGAGCCGCCGCGCACTCGCGTCCACTGTGCGCACCCGCCTACAACTGCCGCGCAAGCACCTGCATAGCATGGGCCATGCACCACCGGTGCCCCACATCCCCTGAATCGGAGGCCCTCATGGCCCAATCCCCCACGCAAGAAAAAGACGTCACCCCCTCCGCCCCGGTGCCCGCCCGCACCGAACGGCGCGTCAACACCACCCACCCCGCCGTGCAGCCCGGCAGCGGCCCCGAGGACCTGAACGGCCCCGAAGCCCGCCTGCCCCACGAGCGCGACCAGGCCACCGACATGACCGATGGCGAACGCCACCCGGAGATTGAGCAGGCATACAAGGACGTAGAGCGCGGACTGCAGGACACGGACCGTGGGGTGCCGGCGCACAACGCCTACCAAAAACAGAAGCAGTGAAAAGTTGCTCCTGTTTGAGAGCTGAAAGCGCCTATGTAACTTGCGCAAGCCCGATCTTGTCTAAAGAAGAGTCGGCCGTGGGTTCCGCTTGGAGCACAACTTGACGCAAGTGCGGTGCAAGGCAGCCGCAGCTATTTTGATTCGTTATTGAGTTCACACTCCTCGCAGACGACATAGCTAAAAGTTGCGCCACATTGGAGTGTGCCTACGCCCCCGGGTCGGATCGTCCAGGTGCAGCGTTGGAGCGAGTGAAGCAGGGTGCCCTGTAGGTAGCAGGGCGCAAGGTCATATTCGTCATGAACACGCCGGCTACTCACCACGGTGGCGCCGCGGAAAAACCTTTGGACATTCACTGGTTTCAAATCGACGTCTGTCCGCTGGCATGTAGCGGGCTCATCGCTCCGAAACGAGGGAATATCTATGACGGACATACTGCTATAAACATTTCTGTAAAAAATAGCCAGCAGCACTGTCAATATCCCTAGGGACAAAATGTAGAGGCTCCTCATTTCCAAACTGCAGAAGCTGCTTCACCCCGATTCTTATACGACACCTCTGGGTGGCGGTAGACGTCGGAACTTGAAATCGAAAAGTGGGAGTAAAGCTCACCAGTCAACCACTGAACGGATGTGTTCTGTTCAGAGGTGATTTTTTCGTAGGTTTTGTCATCGATACTCCTACCTACGATTTCTATTCCAATGGAATCTCCGTTGACCGGGTAACGCAGAGGATATGATTTAGCCCGCTCGTGCGCGTCAATAGCCTTGACGTGGTTGCTGAAAGACATGGCGAGCATCTTGGCCATGGCTGCGCTATCACAAGACGGTTTGTCGATTTCTAAACATTTTGAACGGATGTGTTTTCCGACGTGATAACAGCGCATGAGCAGGCTGGCGGTTTGATAAATTTGCCCATTTTTATCAACGAGAAAATGCGCGCCGTGCTGACTGCTAATATAGCTGTTGAATGTTTGTTGCGCGGTAGATGAATCTGTCTGGTGTAAAACGAGAGCCACGACCTTGTCAAGGCGTCCGTGCTCCAGATTTAAATAGCGGCGGACAATAATCCGCCCGTCCACGCAAATTCCCTCGGATGTGATATTTAGCATGAGCGCATGCTAGAGCAAGGGCACAGCTTGCAATTGGCTTTCATGCAAGCCGATTGCAAGTTTTGTGAATGAATGTATAGCCGCGTCGCTGTGTGTTCAAAGACGCCTGAGCGAATTCATGTGCAGCGCCCACGTATCTACCGATGTGTCACCCGCGCTCGCGCAGCGCCCGCTCGATGCGGTTGCGCTGCACCGTGGTCTTGGGCACCTTGAAGGGGAACCAGCTGCGCACGTCTTCTTCGAGCCCGATGCCGTGCATGTAGTTGTAGATGGCCTTCTTGAGCGCGCCGCCCAGCGCGTCGTGGTCCACGCCCGTGGGGTCGATGAAGGCGACGTCGTTCTTCGCAAAGTCGCCCGGCGGAAGGGGCGCCAGGGTCACGCCGTACTCCTCGGGGTTCTTGCCGACGGGTGAGTGCACCGTGCAGGCAAAGCGGTGGAAGAACCCGCTTTGGATGCAGCCGTTGGCGAACAGCTGGCGCACGTATTCGAGCGCGTCCACCGTGTCCTGCACGGTCTGCGTCGGAAAGCCGTACATCAGGTACGCATGCACCAGGATGCCCGCGTCGGTGAACGCCCGCGTCACGCGCGCCACCTGGTCTACCGACACGCCTTTTTTCATGAGGGTGAGCAGCCGGTCGGAGGCCACTTCGAGCCCGCCTGAGATGGCGATGCAGCCGCTGTCGGCCATCAGCTCGGCCAGGTCGGGGGTGAAGGTTTTCTCAAAGCGCACATTGCCCCACCAGCTGATGCCGGCGTTGCGCGCAATCAGCTCGGTGGACAGCGCCTTGAGCGCCTTGGGCGGCGCCGCCTCGTCCACAAAGTGAAAGCCCGTCTGTCCCGTCTCGCGCACGATCTGCTCAATCCGGTCGGCCAGCACCTCGGCACTCGCGCCTTCGTAGCGGCTGATGTAGTCCAGGCTCACGTCGCAGAAGCTGCATTTCTTCCAATAGCAGCCGTGCGCCACGGTGAGCTTGTTCCAGCGGCCATCGCTCCACAGGCGATGCATGGGGTTGAGCATGTCCAGCAGCGACAGGTAGCGGTCGAGTGGCAGGCCGTCCCAGGTGGGCGTGCCGACCTCGGCGAAGGCCACATCAGCTTCCATCATGTTGATGTACTGGACGGCGCCATCGTCACCGCGCACAAAGGTGCGCACCAGCCGCTGGCGGCCGCGCTGGCCCTGCAGGTGCTCCAGCAGCGCGAGCAGCGGGCGCTCGCCCGCGTCCAGCGTCACGTAGTCGACATGGTCGAACACGCGGGGGTCGGCCAACTCGCGCAGCTCAGTGTTCACAAAGCCGCCGCCCAGCACCGTGGCGATATGCGGCCAGCGGGCCTTGATGGCCTGCGCGATGCGAAAGGCTGCATACACCGAGCCGGGGAACGGCACCGACAGCAGCACCACCGTGGGCTGATGCCGCTCGATGGCCTCGTGCGTGAGCTGCGCCAGCAGGTCGTCCACCAGCGTGGGCGGTGCGGCCAGTGCGTCGGCCAGCGGGTCAAACGTGGGCTGGCTGCCGGCCAGCGATTCGGCATAACGCACAAACTCGAAGCGCTCATCCACCGCATCGCGCAGCACGTCGGCCAGGTCGTTCAGGTACAGCGTGGCGATGTGCTTGGCCTTGTCGTGCAGGCCCAGGGCGCCAAACGCCCAGCCCAGCGGGTCGCCGCCTTCGTCGTCCACGTACACGTCGAGCGTCGCAAAACGCGGCCCCTCGGGCAGGTAGTGCCGCCCGGCAATGCGGTGCGCCAGCGTGCTGTCGCGGCCCTGCAAAAAGGCAATGGCCGGGCCAATGGTGGACAGGTACCGGTCCTGCTGCGCGGCAAACGACTGCACGGCGGGGCTTTGTTTTTTGGGGGGCAGTGCGTCCACCTTTGCAACCACGGCCTTCAGGCCTTCGGGCGACAGCAGCCGCAGCACCAGCGCCAGCGCCAGGTCCTCTTGGAACGCGGTGATACCGCGCGAGCGCAGAAAGCCCGTGAGGTAAGCGGTGGACGGATAGGGCGTGTTCAGCTGCGTCATCGGCGGGATGACAGCGAGCACGCGGCACGGAGAAGAAGCCATGGGAACCTGGGGGTGGTGAACGCCGATTATCCCGGCCCACGGTGCGGGCGGCCTGCCGTGGGGTTGCTGCAGCGTCTTTGCGGCCGCAGCAGCCGCCCCGCCAGCGCGGCCTGCCGCAGCACTCAGGAGTGCGCTGCGACCCCCCGTGCGCGCCTGCTCCAGGGCCTCGTTGGCATGGCGGCGCGCCAGCTTGACACGGTACATCGTCTGGTCGGCCACGCGCAGCGCGTCCGCGATCTGGTGGGGCTGGTCGGGTGGAATGGTGACCACGCCCACGCTGGCACCGGCGTAATCGAACGCGGCGCCTGGCAGCTCGAAGTGACCTTGCAGGGCGTGCGTGATGCGCGCACACAGCGCGTCCTGCGCCGCGCGGGCGGCGTCGCCCGTGTGCGGGCTCAGGCTGACCACCACGAACTCGTCGCCGCCCAGGCGCGCGGCCATGTCTTCGGCGCGCAGCACACCCTGCAGGCGCTGCGCGATCGCCACCAAGAACTGGTCGCCGACGTCGTGTCCGTGGGTGTCGTTGACGGCCTTGAAACCGTCGAGATCAATGAAGGCGATCTGCACCCCCATCTGCTGGCGCGGGCCCTGCGCCAGCAGGCGCTCCAGCGCCTCCATCAGCGCGCGGCGATTGGGCAGCCCGGTGAGCTGGTCGGTGGCGGCCGCGGCAGCCAGTTGTTCATTGGCGGACAGCAGCTTCTGGATGAGCTGCTCGCGCTCGACCTGCTGGCCGATCAGGTAGGCAAACAGCGTGAGGATGCGCTCGGCCTGGGGCGTGCGCGGGCGGCTGTGGGTGCTGGCAGCGCACAGCGTGCCGTACAGGGCGCCATTGCCCATGCGCACGGGCTTGCTCACATAGGTGCGGATGCCCAGTTCGCGCGCAGCCTGCGAATCGCCCCAGCAGGCGGGCACGTCGTCGGTGAAGGTGCGGCCTTCTTCGAGCGCGCGTTTGCACAGCGTGTCGTTCCAGGGCACGGTCAGCCCCTCGGGGATCTGCATCGCACTGGAGTTGCGCGCGTACAGCACGTGCTGTACGCCCTTGGCCTCGTCAATGGAGGTGAGGTAGGTGGATTCGAGCCCTGTCACGGCCTCCAGCATTTCCAGAAGCGGCCGGGTGAGCTCCTCCACGGTCTGTGCTGCAGAGACCGACTCGGACAGTTGCTCAAGAAGTTCGCTCATACGCCCAAAATTATGGTTTGCGGCCAGCTCGGCGGCCAGGGAACTAACCCGCGGAGGTCAGACCCCTGGGGTCGGCGCCAGGACCGGTGCCGGTGCACCTTGGTAGTTGTTCTTCACCCGCACATAGTGCTCGGCCGAATACTTCAGGTAGGCGATCTCGGCATCGGTCAGTGCAAGCTGGCGCACCGCCGGGCGGCCGATGTAGAGGTAGCCGCTCTCCAGCACCTTGCCCGGCGAGACCAGGCTGCCGGCGCCCAGCATCACGCGGTCGCCCACCACCGCGTCGTCCATCACGATCGAGCCCATGCCAATGAGGCATTCGTCGCCGATGCGGCAGCCGTGCAGGATCACCGAATGGCCGATCGTCACGTGGCTGCCGATGAGCAGCGGTGAGCCGTCGGGCTTGGCCGGGTTGCGGTGCGACACGTGGCCCATGGTCAGGTCCTGCACGTTGCTGCACTCGCCCACCACGATGCGGTTCACATCGCCGCGCAGCACCGCGTTGCACCACACCGAGCTGTCGCGGCCCAGGGTGACGTCGCCGATCACCTGGGCGGAGTCGTGGACAAAAACACCGGCGCTGAGCATGGGGCGGGTGTCGAGGTAGGGGGCAAGCGGCATGGGTTGGGCCAAAAGGACAGGAACGCGCGAGCGTAGTGCAAATCGCACGGTGGCTGGCAGCGCGGCTTTTTAACCCCGGGCCGCGTTTTGGATTCAGCCCGGTGCCGCGCTCCTAGGAGCCTGTCGGACTAGGAAAATCGTCGGCTGCAAATCGACCTCAGCGGTCCATTTTTCACCGTCTTTTTGCCCCATAGCTTGGCTATGAGGCTGCAAATCCGGCAAAAACTGTCCTCACTGGGGCCGATTTTCGCTATCAACGCTCCTAGTCCGACAGGCTCCTATCCACTGCGGCGTAGAAGCCCAAAAACATATCCACCGCATCCGACAGCACCTGCTGCTGCTCTGCCGCCGTGAGCGGCGCGCGGCCCATGGCCAGCTGGGGCCAAAAGGCAAAGGCCTTGACCATGCCGTGCAGCTGGTGGGCGGCGTACTGTGGGTCTACGCCGCTGCGCAGGGCGCCGTCCTGCTGCGCCGCGCGAATCCAGCGCGGCAGGCCCTCTTCCTTTTCGGACAGCCGCGCCACCATGGCCCGGGCGCGCTCGGGCGTGTGCATCATCTCGGCCATCGCCACGCGCGAGAGGTCGATAAAACTCGCGTCGTTGAGCAGTTCCATCTTTTGCTCCAGCACCGCCAGCAGCTGCGCGCGCAGCGGCTGCTGTGCGTCGTACGCCACCTCGGCCTGCGCCTGGCTGCATTCCCACAGCCGCTCCAGGATCGCGCCGAAGAGCTCGTCCTTGCTGGGGAAGTGGTTGTACACCGTGCGTTTGGAGACTTCGGCCGCGGCGGCCACGCGGTCCATGCTGGTGCCGCCAAACCCATGCTCGCGGAACTCGGCGATGGCGGCCTGCACGATGGCATCGCGTTTGCGGTCGGTCAGGCGGGTGGTCGGGATCACGGGGGTGGGCTCGGTCATGGGCTCAATTTTACACTGGAGAGTTTACTTTTTAGAAAAGTGAACTACACTGTGCAGTGCACTTTTCGGAAAAAGGCATCCACCATGCTCCGCCGCACCTCGCGCATCCTCCTCATCCTCACCGTTGTCACCGCCATGGCCTACAGCATCCTTTCCTGCACTTCCCTGCCGGCAAACACGTACGAGCAGTCGCCTCAGCAGGCGGGCGGCAAGTTCCGCAACGCCGCGCCGCGCGAGGCGCCGGGTTTTGCCAAGACCATGGCCATCATGTGGCGCTTCATGACCGACAAGCCCGCTGACGCGGTGCCCGCCCAGCCGCCCCAAGTGCTGCCGCTCACACAGGCCGACTTGCTCAAGGCGCCCGACCTGAGCCTGTGGCGCCTGGGGCACTCGACCATGCTGCTCAAGCTGCAGGGCCAGTTCTGGCTGACCGACCCGGTGTTCTCCGAACGCGCCTCGCCGTTTTCCTTCATGGGCCCCAAGCGTTTTCACGCGCCGCCCATCGCCATTGACGAACTGCCGCCCATCACCGGCGTGGTGCTGTCGCACGACCACTACGACCACCTGGACCACGCGGCCATCCTGCAGTTGGCCCCCAAGGTCGCGCACTTCGTCACGCCGCTGGGCGTGGGTGACCGCCTTATTGCCTGGGGCGTGCCAGCGGCCAAGGTGCAGCAGTTCGACTGGTGGCAAGGCACCACCATGGCCGGCGTGAAGTTGGTGGCCACGCCCGCGCAGCACTTCTCGGGCCGCACGCTGTCTGACGGTAACCGCACGCTGTGGGCCTCGTGGGTGATCCAGGCGGGCGAAGGTGCGGACGCGCCGCGCATCTTCTTCAGCGGCGACACGGGCTATTCCGACGGCTTCAAGGCCATCGGCGAGCGCTTTGGCCCGTTCGACCTGGCGATGATCGAAACCGGCGCCTACGACGCCCAGTGGCCCGACGTGCACATGCAGCCTGAGGAAAGCCTGCAGGCCCATCTGGACGTGAAGGGGCGCCATCTGATGCCCATCCACAACGGCACGTTTGACCTGGCGCTGCATGCGTGGACCGACCCGTTCGACCGCATCACAGCCTTGGCTGAAAAGGCCGGTGTGCCGCTGGTCGCGCCGGTGATGGGCGAGCGGCTCGATATCCGCCAGCCGGCGCTGTCGAAGCAGTGGTGGAAGAGGTAGGGTGGCATCCCCCTGAGTCGCCTTCGGCGCCTCGGTGCGGCCGCCAGAGGCGGCGGCTCTTCGGGCATGTCCAAGCCTGCGCAGGCAGGCTCGTAGCCGCAGCCCTCAGCCCCTTATCTCGAATTGCTGCGCAATTCGGGAAGGGGGACACCGCCAGCGCGGCGGGGCGGCCCTTGCGCGGCGGTCGCTGGCCTGGTCAGCGCCAGTTGCTGCGGCTGGTGGAAGCGAATAGGCCCACCACCCGCGCAGCCGCCACGATCTCCGGCTTGCTGTAACCCGCGTACCCGAACAGCCAGCCGCGTCGTGGTGACTCCATGGCGTAGCGCGAAAGCGGCGCGAGCATCACCCCCGCGGTAAGTGCCCGACGGCTCAGGGTTTCGTCGTTGCTGCCGGGCGCGACCTCGCACAACAAATGCATGCCGCGGTCGCTGGGCGCGAGTTGCAGCGCGCCGTCGCTCGCCTCCACGAGCGCGTCGATCAAGATTTGCTGGCGCTGCTGGTACAGCTCGCGCATCTGCCGCAGGTGGCGCAGCAAGTGCCCTTCGGCGATGAAGCGCGCGAGCACCGCTTGGGTATCACCCGGCGCATGCCGGTCGGTGATGGCGCGGGCCATGGCAAAGGCCTCCACCAGCGCTGGCGGCACCACCACAAAACCCAGGCGCAGGCCGGGATGCAGCGTCTTGGAAAACGTGCCCACGTACAGCACGCGCTCGGACCCCGGCAGGCTGCACAGCGCGGGCACGCGCTGCGCCGCGTTGCCGTACTGGAATTCGCCGTCGTAATCGTCCTCCACCACCCAGGCGTCGTGCGTGCGTGCCCACTGAAGCAGCGCCTGCCGCCGCGCCAGGCCCATGCACACGCCGGTAGGGAACTGGTGCGTGGGCGTGACCACCGCCATGCGCGCGCCAGGCCATTGGGTGGCGCCCTCGTCGATGCGCAGGCCCTGCGCATCCAGCGCCACGGGCCGCGCCAACACGCCGTGGCCCAGCAGGCTGGCGCGGATGCCGGGGTAGCCCGGGTCTTCCACCAGCACCTCGTCGCCCGCGTCCAGCAGCAGCCGCGCGATCAGGTCGATGCCCTGCTGCGAGCCCGAGCACACCACCACCTGCGCGGCATTGCATCGGATGCCGCGCGAAGCCCACAGCCACAGCGCAATCGCCTGGCGCAACGCTGGGTCGCCCGCAGGGTCCAGGTACTGCGCGCGGGCGCTGCGTTGGGTGGGGCTGGCTTGGCGCGCCAGACGGTCCCACAGCGCAAACGGAAAGGTGTCCACTTCGGGTGCGCCAATGCGGAACGCCCGCGCCGCCACATGCGGCGGCCGCCAGCGCGCCGCCGTCTCGGCAATGAGCTGCCCGCGCCGTGACAGCCCGCGCGGCGGCGCCACCAGCCCCTGCGCGGGCGCCGCACCTGCGGCCTGCGACACATACGTGCCGTCGCCCACACGTGCTTCCACATACCCCTCGGCTTGCAGACGCTGCACGGCCCACAGCACCGTGTTGCGCGACACGCCCAGGCTGGCCGCATGCTCGCGCGATGGCGGCAGGCGCGTGCCCGCCGGCAGCCGGCCCTGTTCGATGGCGCTGCGCAGCTGCTCATACACCTGCTGGCGCAGCAGGCCCATGCGGGCGCTGGGCGCAGCAACCGCAGCAGCTGCAGTCGTGGTCTTCGGATTGGCTCTGGCAACTGGCATGAATTGGCCCCTTGGTTGTGGCAATGCAGCCATAAACTGAAGAACCATTTTAGAAACACCCGGGCCGCCGAAGGCCCGGTCCTTCGAAGGAACCCTCCCCATGGCCGAGCACACCGCCACCATCTCCTGGTCCCGTGGCAGCGATGACTTTCTGGACAAACGCTACCACCGTGCGCACACGTGGCAGTTCGATGGCGGCGCCGTGGTGGCCGGGTCGTCATCGCCCCACGTGGTGCCACAGCCCTACTCCGATGCGGCCGCCGTAGACCCTGAAGAAGCCTACGTGGCCGCGCTGTCCAGCTGCCACATGCTGTGGTTCCTCGACCTGGCCTGCCGCGCTGGCTGGCGCGTGAACAGCTACACCGATGCCGCCGTGGGAACCATGGCCAAGGATGAACAGGGCCGGCTCGTCGTCTCGCACGTGCAGCTGCGGCCTGTCACGCGTTTTGATGCCGCGCACGCGCCCAGCAGCGAGGTATTGGCCGATCTGCACCACCGCGCCCACGAGGCGTGTTTTCTGGCCAACTCGGTCAAGACGCAGATCGACTGCGCGCCGGTGCTGAAAATCGAAGCTGCAGTGGAAGGGGGCTGACATGACGATTGCCAACCGCCAGTTCCAGGTGACCGACCCGGCCATCCTGCAAGCGCTGATGCGTGCCGAGCCCCTGGCCACCCTGGTCGTCACGCAGGAGGGGACGATGCACGTGAACCATGTGCCGCTGTATCTGGACCCCACGCGCGGCCCGCACGGCACCCTGGTGGGCCACGTGGGGCGGGGCAACGGCGTGTGGCCGCTGCTGCCGCAAAAGGCGGTGGCCGTGTTCCACGGCCCGCAGGCGTACGTGTCGCCGTCGTGGTACCCGTCCAAGGCCATCGACGGCAAACAGGTACCCACCTGGAACTACGCCACGGTGCATGCGCACGGCACGCTCAGCGCGGTGGACGGCGACCCCGAGCGCCTGCGCGCCATCCTGCACACCCTGACCGAAGCGCACGAGGCGCACCGCCCGCACCCCTGGCACGTGGACGATGCGCCTGCGGACTATTTGCAGAAATTGCTGGGCGCCATCGTGGGCGTGGAGCTGGCCGTCGAGCGTTGGGAGGGCGTCTGGAAGGTCAACCAGAACCGCAGCGATGTGGACCGCGCGGGCGTGGTGCAGGGGCTGACGGCGGAAGGCACGCCCCAAGCGCTGGCCATGGCGGCGTTGGTGGAGCACGGACCGGGCACCTGAACGCCATTTGCTATGGTATTTATAGCTTAAAGCGCTTGATAGACAAGCGCTAGCGCCTGTTTTGGCCATGAAAATCGCTCCAACCCATCCCTGCCGTTCGGGCTGAGCCTGTCGAAGCCATGCGCCGCGCTTCGACAGGCTCAGCGTGAACGGTGGGGGTGAGTGCTGAGCGGGTGGCGATACAGCGCGCGTCGCCACGCACGTCGCGCATCAGTGCATCCGCCCTCCAGCCTCAGCCTCAGCCCTCCAGCATCTCCACCCGCAGCGACACCACCGGCCCCGCCACGGCGGGATGTGCGGCCAGCGCGTGCAGCGCCAGGTCCACGGTCGCCTGGTCGGCCAGGTCCGTCAGCACCAGCACCTGCGGGCCGCTGGCGCCCGGCAGCACCCCATCGCCGGGCAGCAGCCGATCGGCCGCCAGCTCCACACGCAACACTGGCACCCGCTGCGCTGCCAGCCACGCGCCCACCGTCTCGATCTGCTGGGCCGCATGCACCGGCACGCGCAGATAGTGGCGCGTGCGCACGGCGGAGCGCGGCAGCACGCGCAGGTCGTTGCTGATGGCGTTGGCGTGGAAGCCCAGGTGCGGCACGCGCTGCGCGGCACGCGTGCCGTCGAGCCGCGCCACGTCCACGAGGTCGGCAATCACGGCCGATGCGGTTTGCTCGGACCCCGCGCCCGCGCCGTAGTACATCGTCACGCCCGAGGCATCGCCCTTGACCATGATGCCGTTCATGGAGCCATTCACATGCGCCAGCAGGTGCGTGGCCGGCACCAGCGCGGGCTGCACGCGCAGCTCCACGCCCTGCTTTCCATCACCGTCCCGCCGCCGGGCCACGCCCAGCAGCTTGATGCGATAGCCCAGCTGCTCCGCGCAGGCCACGTCCAGGCCCTGCAGCGCGGTGATGCCCTCCACCTGCACATCGGCAAACCGCAGCGGCATGCCGAACGCGTTGGCCGCCAGCAGCGTGATCTTGTGCGCGGCATCAATGCCCTCGATGTCAAAGGTCGGGTCGGCCTCCGCGTAGCCCAGCGCCTGGGCCTGGGCGAGCGCCTCGGCAAAGCCCACGCCTTCACCCTCCATCTTGCTCAGGATGAAATTGGTCGTGCCGTTGATGATGCCCGCCACCCATTCAATGCGGTTGGCCGTGAGGCCCTCGCGCAGCGCCTTCACGATCGGGATGCTCACGGCCACCGCGCCTTCATACGCCACGGCCACGCCGTGCTTGCGCGCGGCGGCAAAGATCTCATTGCCGTGCTCGGCCAGCAGCGCCTTGTTGGCCGTGACCACGTGCTTGCCCGCGCGGATGGCGGCCAGCACCCAGTCGCGCGCGGGGCCGGTGCCGCCTGCGGCCTCCACCACCACATCCACGTCGGGGTGCGTGGCGACCTGCATCGGGTCGTTGGTCAGCGCCACGTCCTTGCCCACCACACTCACGGCGCGGGCCAGGTTGCGCGCTGCGACCGCCACCACCTCGATGCCCCGCCCCGCGCGGCCCGCGATCAGCGCCTGGTTGCGCGCCAGCACGCGGAAGGTGCCCGCGCCCACGGTGCCAATGCCGATCATGCCCACGCGCAGGGGGCGC
>SDXZ01000185.1 GCA_004210805.1 Acidovorax sp. | reverse complement strand
GTCCTTCTCGATCACGGGCAGCATGCCGGGGCGCAGCACCTTGACCGCCACCTCGCGCTCGATGCCATGCCGGTCCCGCACCGTGGCGAAATGCACTTGGGCGATCGATGCGCTGGCCACGGGTACGTGGTCGAACGACGTGAAGATCTCAGACAGCGGCCGGCGGAAAGCCCGCTCGATGGTGGCCACCGCGATCTGGGCGTCGAACGGAGGCACCCGGTCCTGCAGCCGGGCCAGCTCGTCGGCCACATCGGGCGGCAGCAGGTCGCGCCGGGTGGACAGCACCTGGCCAAACTTCACGAAGATGGGCCCCAGTTCCTCCAGCGCTTCGCGCAGCCGTTGGCCGCGCGGTGCATCCAGCTTGCGCCCCACGGACAGCACGCGCGACACCATGCGCAAACCGGGCTTCTGAAAGCTGTCGAGCACCAGACCGTCCAGCCCGTACCGAAACACCACCCACAGGATGGCCGCCCCCCTCAAGAATTGCTTCATGCGCCAGACCGGTCAGGGCTGCTGCCAGGCACGGATGGCGCCAGCGGCTCGGGCACCACGACGGGCGCCGTGGCCATGGAGTTGGACGTGGCGGCTGCCGCAGCGGGCTCCGCAGGCGCCATGCGCGAACCGACAAACTGGCGCAGCGCCTGGGCTGCGCGCCGCGCCACCTGCGCCACCGTGTGGGCGGGGGCGTCGCCGATCACGCGGGCCAGGTCCTCTTCGACATCCCAGCGCACATGGTCGACCAGCCAGTTGATCTCAGCCGCCAGTTGCACATCGCCTTCGATGCGGATGGCAGGCTTGTCGCCGCGCAGCGCCGTCTGCGCGAGCGAGAAGGCCGAGGTCTCGGTCACTTCCAGCCGCAGGTCGGGCACAGCGGTCTCTGGGGCCAGGTTGAACAGGCCCGCGGGGGTGATCACCAGGGCCATCGAATACGCACGCCACTGCGCGCGGGCGGTGCGGCCTTTTTGGCGCACCAGCCGGTCCATGGCCTCGGGTTCCTGCATCAGCACATGGTTGAGGAACAGTACGACCCGCTGCTGAACCTCGTGCACCAGCCATTGCGGCGGTTGCGGCCCGGCGGCCACGCGCTCGAAAAGGCCGTCCAGAAATGAAAAAGGGGACTGTGGTGTTGCCATAGTCCCCGATTATTCCCTGAACTGGGATAGCCCCAAAGCGGGGCTATGTCCCTCACTACTGCAGGGCTTGCACACCTGCCACCAACCAGCCGCCGCCACCGGTCTTGGGCTTGGTCATGTTCCACACTTCGCGGAAGGGGCTCGGGCCGGCCGAGGGTTCCTCACGGATCATGCCGGAGAACTCCACGCTGGCCATGTAGCCGTCGCCGAGGTCCTCGATGCCCAGCAGCTGGGCTTCGATCATCACCACGTCCGTGTGGTTGGGCTGGACGCCGCGGTGCGCTTCGCGTTCGGTCAGCTGGGTGCGGATCTCGTCCAGCATGCCGTCCGTCATCATCGAGCGCAGCGTGTTGATGTCCGAGCGGTCCCAGGCAGCCTGCAGCGTGACGAAGTTGCGCTTGGCGGCAGTCAGGAAGCCGTCGGTGTCGAAATCGGTGGGCACGCCCCAGTTCTGCGAGCCCGACAGGCCCGAGCCGATCACCACGCCTGCTGCACCGCCCTGCCCGGCCCGCGACGCATCAAACGCCATGCTGCTGCGCTCCCAGGGGCGCGCCGAAGCGTCGTTGCCCACGTTGTTGGGGCTGTATTGCGGGGGCACCTGCGCTGCCGCGGGTGTTGCGGCACCGGCACCCTGGAAGGCAAACGGGGCACCACCAGCCGCGCCGCCCTGGTTGCCTGCACCACCATTGCGCGAGCGCATCACCATCTTGAAGATGGCAAACGCCGCCACGGCCAGCAGCGCAATCATCAGGATGTTGCCAAAGCCCGCACCCAGACCCAGCGAGCTGGCCAGCCAGGCCAGACCCAAACCAGCGGCCAGGCCACCGAGCATGGCGCCCCAGGGCTTCTTGGCCGGAGCCGCAGCTGCCGCGCCCGCCGCACCCGGCTTGGCTGCCGCGGCGTTTTGCGCAGGTGCGCCAGGCGCCGCGGACGGCGAGGCCGACTCGCGTTGCGTCACGTTATTCGACTGCTGACCCGTCGATTTGCCACCACCCATGCGCTTGGCATCGGCATCGGCGTGTGCGAACGCCAGCATTGCTACCAACACCACAGACCACAGTTTCATCATGAATTCTCCGTCTCCGTTAATCGCTGAGTGAAGCACTCAGCACTTGATTCCAACATGCAAGGCCACAATGCCCCCCGTCATGTTGTGATAGTCCACATGCCCAAAGCCATTTTTTTGCATGAGGCTTTTGAGTTCTTCCTGGCTTGGATGCATGCGGATCGATTCGGCCAGATAGCGGTAGCTGGCGTCATCGCCTGCCACCAGCTTGCCCAACTGGGGCAGCACCTTGAACGAATACCAGTCGTACACCTTCTCGAGCGGCTTGGCCACCTTGGAAAATTCGAGCACCAGCAGCTTGCCGCCGGGCTTGAGCACGCGGCACATCTCGGCAATGGCCTGGTCCTTGTGCGTCATGTTGCGCAGGCCAAAGGCCACGCTCACCACGTCGAAATGCGCATCCGGAAACGGCAGCTTTTCGGCGTCGCACACCAGCGTGGGCAACACCACGCCGGCGTCGATCAGGCGGTCACGGCCCACGCGCAGCATGGCTTCGTTGATGTCTGTGTGCACCACACGGCCTGTGGTGCCGACCTTCTTGGAAAACGCCAGCGCCAAGTCGCCCGTGCCGCCCGCAATGTCCAGCACCTGGCTGCCTTCACGCAGGTTGGCGACCATTACGGTGTAGGCCTTCCAGGCGCGGTGCATGCCGGCGGACATGAGGTCGTTCATCACGTCGTATTTGGAGGCCACCGAATCGAACACGCCGCGCACACGGCGGGCTTTTTCCTGCTCGTCGACCGACTGAAAACCGAAATGCGTGGTGCTCATAAGAATCATGCTAGGCGCGTGGGCGCCGGAGGTACAGCGACAACCACGCACCGAAACGGGGCTTGTGTCGCAATTAGGACAATGGATTTCAAGTCAAAGCAGCTGCTAGCGCTTGTCTATATTGCACTTATAGCTACATTTTCAATAGCAAAGCGATCTGCAAGCCTCCGGGGCCCTGGTGTTCAATGTCCACCGCAGGCATGGCCGCCCGCCCCGCCCTTGGGGGCCATGGGCGCGTCGCGGTCTGCGCCAGCAGCGGCCAGGCGCTCGGTGTACTGCGTCCACAGCGCGTCCTGCTGCTGGCCCAGTTCGTAGAGATAGTCCCAGCTGAAGATGCCGCTGTCGTGGCCATCCGAGAACGTGGGCTTGACCGCGTAGTTGCCCACGGGCTCGAGGTTGACCAACGCCACATCGCGCTTGCCGGTCTGCAGCACTTCCTGGCCGGGGCCGTGGCCCTGCACTTCGGCCGAGGGCGAGTACACGCGCATCAGCTCAAACGGAATGCGGAACGTGGCACCGTCGGAAAACCCGACCTCCAGCACGCGCGAAGCCTCGTGCACCGTGATCGCTTGCGGTGTGGGCGCGCCCGTTTTCAAACCTGCCATGGATGTCCCCTGTGAGAAAACTGTGTAGTGGATTGTGGCGCGCCGCCATGCCGCCGCGGGCTGGTCGATACCCGCCCGGCACGGACGGTCATGGCAGCGGGAGTGCCGCCAGCCGGGGCAGCATCCAGCCCTCCAGCTGCGGCAGCTGCGCACGCACGGCGTCCTCTTGGGCCACCGGGCTGGGCCGCTGGGCCGCCGCCCACACGGGCGACGGAAAGTGGCTGTCCCAATCGAAGCGCGCAATCACGTGCCAGTGCAGGTGCGGCACCATGTTGCCCAGCGCCGCCACGTTGACCTTGGTGGGCGACAGGTGCTCGCGCAGGGCCTGCTCCACCAGGACCACCGCATCCATGCAGTGCGCACGCTCGGCGGCCGACAGGTCGGAGAACTCCGGCAGATGCGCATTCCACACGACGCGGTAGAACGCCGGAAAGCCCGCTTCGTCAGGATGGATCACGCGCAGGTGCGCCCCGCGCCAGACAAGCGTGCCGCCGTCTTCGGCGCACAAAGGGCAAATCATTCGCACCATCTCATTGATCCGCAGCGATGCCACACGCACACGACGTGTGATACCGGCGCGGCCGAAAGCCAGGGACGCCTAGCAAGGGCCGCCCCGCAGCGAGGGCGTCTTCCCCCTCCCGCGTAGCGAGAGAGGGGGAAGGCGCGACGCGACTCAGGGGGTGTTTCATCTCTAGACCAGCACCCGCTCGATGCCGCCACCGTTGGCGCGCTGCACGTACTCGGGCATCCAGTTGTCGCCCAGGATCTCGCGGGCCATCTCGACCACGATGTAGTCGGCTTCGAGCAAACCATTTTGCAGATCGTCCTGGTAGCGGTTCAGGCCCTGCAGGCAGCTGGGGCAGCTGGTGAGGATCTTCACGTTGTCCTTCTCGCCCACTGCTCCGCTGGCGCGCAGCTTCGCTTCGCCCTTGCGGATCTCTTCTTCCTTGCGAAAGCGCACCTGCGTGGACACATCCGGCCGCGTCACGCCCAGCGTGCCCGACTCGCCGCAGCAGCGTTCGCTCTTCAAGACCTGCTCGCCCACCAGCGCCTTCACGGTCTTCATCGGATCGCCGAGCTTCATCGGGTTGTGGCAAGGCTCGTGGTACAGGTACGCGCCCTTGCCCTGCAGGGTGATGCCCTTCTCCAGCAAATACTCATGGATGTCGATGATCCGGCTGCCCGGGAAGATCTTGTCGAATTCGTAGCCCTGCAGCTGGTCGTAGCAGGTGCCGCAGCTCACCACCACGGTCTTGATGTCGAGGTAGTTGAGCGTGTTGGCCACGCGGTGAAAGAGCACCCGGTTGTCGGTGATCATCTTCTCGGCCTTGTCGAACTGGCCCGAGCCGCGCTGGGGGTAGCCGCAGCACAGGTAACCCGGCGGCAACACGGTCTGCACACCCGCATGCCACAGCATGGCCTGGGTCGCAAGACCAACTTGCGAGAACAACCGTTCGGAACCGCAGCCGGGGAAATAGAACACGGCTTCCGTCTCGGCGTTGGTGGTGGCCGGGTTGCGGATGATCGGCACGTAGTCCTTGTCCTCGATATCGAGCAGCGCGCGCGCTGTCTTCTTGGGCAAGCCGCCCGGCAGCTTCTTGTTGATGAAGTGGATCACCTGCTCCTTGATCGGAGCCGTGCCCACCGTCGCCGGCGGCTTGACCGTCTGCTTGCGGCCCACCTTGCGCAGCAGGTCCACGGCCAGGCGCTGGGCCTTGAAGCCCACATCCACCATGGCCGAACGCATGAACTTGATGGTGTCAGGGTTGGTGGCGTTGAGCATGGTCATCGCCAGCGCGTTGCCGGGCCGGAACGTCTTCTTGCCCATCTTGCGCAGCAGGTTGCGCATGTTCATGGTGACGTCACCGAAGTCGATGTTCACCGGGCACGGGCTCTCGCACTTGTGGCACACCGTGCAGTGGTCGGCCACGTCCTCGAACTCCTGCCAGTGCTTGATCGAGACGCCGCGCCGCGTCTGCTCTTCGTACAGAAAGGCCTCCACCAGCAGCGAGGTGGCGAGGATCTTGTTGCGCGGGCTGTACAGCAGGTTGGCGCGTGGCACGTGCGTCGCGCACACCGGCTTGCACTTGCCGCAGCGCAGGCAATCCTTGACCGACGCGGCGATCGCGCCGATGTCGCTCTGCTGCATGATCAGCGACTCGTGCCCCATCAGGCCGAAGCTTGGCGTGTAGGCATTCGTCAAATCGGCATGGCGCACCGGATTTTGATTCGTATAGGCCGCTGGCGCTTGACCATCAAGCGCTGGAAGCTCCTGATTTCGTAGCAACTTGCCTTTGTTGAAGCGGCCTTCCGGGTCGACCCTCTGCTTGTACTCAGCAAACGGGCGCAGCTCGTCGTCGGTCAAGAATTCCAGCTTGGTGATGCCGATGCCGTGTTCGCCCGAGATCACGCCATCCAGGCTGCGCGCCAGCACCATGATGCGTTCCACCGCTTCGTGTGCGGTCTGCAGCATCTCGTAGTCGTCGCTGTTGACGGGGATGTTGGTGTGCACGTTGCCATCGCCGGCATGCATGTGCAACGCCACCCAGACCCGGCCCTTGAGCACGCGCTTGTGGATGGCCGCGGCTTCGTCCAGGATGGGCTGGAACGCAGCGCCCGAGAAGATGTTTTGCAGCGGGGCGCGCAGCTGCGTCTTCCAACTGGCGCGCAGGGTGTGGTCCTGCAACCCGGGAAACAAGGTCTCCACGTTCTGCAGCCAGCCGGCCCACAGGCTGCGCACCTCGCCCACGAGCGTGATGGCCTGGCCCACGCGGTCTTCCAGCAGCTCGGCCGACGGGATTTCGTTGGCGTCGTCGTGTTTGCCCAGCGGCAGGTTGCCGCGCTCAAAGAACTCGGTGAGCGCGTCGCACAGCTTGATCTTGTTGCGCAGCGAGAGCTCGATGTTGATGCGCTCGATGCCGTCGGTGTACTCGGCCATGCGCGGCAGCGGGATCACCACGTCTTCATTGATCTTGAAGGCATTGGTGTGCCGGCTGATGGCGGCCGTGCGCTTGCGGTCCAGCCAGAATTTCTTGCGCGCCTCGGCGCTGATAGCGATAAAGCCTTCGCCGCTGCGCGAGTTGGCGATGCGCACCACCTCGCTGGTCACGCGCGCCACTTCGTCGGCGTTGTCGCCTGCGATGTCGCCGATCAGCACCATCTTGGGTAATCCGCCGTTGCCCTTCTTGCTCTTGGTGGCGTAGCCCACGGCCTTCAGGTAACGGTCGTCCAGGTGCTCCAGGCCCGCCAGCAACACGCCACTGCGCTTTTGCTCGGCGAACATGTAGTCCTTGATTTCGACAATGCTGGGCACTGCGTCCTTGGCATTGCCGAAGAACTCCATGCACACGGTGCGCGTGTGCTGGGGCATGCGGTGCACCACCCAGCGCGCGCTGGTGATCAGGCCGTCGCAGCCTTCCTTCTGGATACCCGGCAGGCCCGACAAGAACTTGTCCGTCACGTCCTTGCCCAGGCCCTCCTTGCGGAACGTCTTGCCCGGGATCGCCAGGGTTTCGGTGCGCACGGGCGTCTTGCCGTCGGCCTCGAAGTACTGCAGCTCGAAGGTGGCCGTTTCCGCGTCATGGATCTTGCCCATGTTGTGGTCCAGGCGGGTCACTTCGAGCCACTGGGCGTCGGGCGTGACCATGCGCCAGCTGGCCAGGTTGTCGAGTGCCGTGCCCCACAGCACGGCCTTCTTGCCGCCCGCGTTCATGGCGATGTTGCCGCCGATGCAGCTGGCCTCGGCACTGGTCGGGTCCACCGCAAACACAAAGCCCGCGCGCTCGGCCGCGTCGGCCACGCGCTGGGTGACCACGCCGGCTTCGGTCCACACCGTGCCAACTTCGCTGTCCATGCCCGGCAGGCGGCGCATTTCCACCTCGGTCATGGCCTCGAGCTTCTCGGTGTTGATGACCGCGCTCTTCCAGGTCAGCGGGATGGCGCCGCCGGTGTAGCCGGTGCCGCCCCCGCGCGGGATGATGGTCAGGCCCAGCTCGATGCAGCCTTTGACCAGGCCGGCCATTTCGACCTCGGTGTCGGGCGTGAGCACCACGAACGGGTATTCGACACGCCAGTCGGTTGCGTCCGTCACGTGGGACACGCGCGAGAGGCCGTCAAACTTGATGTTGTCCTTGGCCGTGAGGCGGCCCAAGGTCTTTTGAATCTGGCGGCGCAGTTGCGTGGCCTGCTCGAAGGTGGCGTTGAACTCGGCCACGGCACGGCGTGCGGCGACCACCAGCTCACCCACTAGGCGGTCGCGCCCAGCATCGTCGTCCGGCGTGCGGCGCTTGTCCACTTCGCCCAGGCGGTGCTGCAAGGCGTCTACCAACAGCTTGCGGCGCGCGGGGTTGTCCAGCAGGTCGTCCTGCAGGTAGGGGTTGCGCTGCACCACCCAGATGTCGCCCAGCACTTCATACAGCATGCGGGCAGAGCGGCCGGTGCGGCGCTCTTTGCGCAGCTGGTCCAGCAGATCCCAGGCCGGAGACCCCAGCAGGCGGATCACGATCTCCCGGTCGGAGAACGAGGTGTAGTTATAGGGAATCTCGCGCAGACGCACAGGCTCGGCGGCCTGCGTCTGCAGGGCAGCCAACGCTATCGGAACATTCATGGGGGGTACCTGGGGCGGGCGCTGCGCGCCCATGATCCTTGGGGGCGTGATTTTATGCCACCGACCCCAGGCGCGCCGCCCGGCCCCCGGCGCCGGGGCTGCGCGGAGGGCGGTGAAGCCTGACTTTGAAGCCAAATCAGCCCGCAGCGCTTTCACGACAAGCGCTGACAGCTATGTTTATAGGAGCAAGCTCAGAACAGCACCCGGTGTCCGAGAAGATGCGGTTGATCTCCGACAACACGCCCGGCACGTTGCGATGGATGTGCAGCAGGCGGTGTTTGCCAGGGTGCGCGGGCAGCGCCACCTCGGGGAAGTTCACCGACGAGATGCTGGTGCCGTTGTCGCTGTACTTCACCAGCTTCTCGGCCACCTCCAGGCCGATGTTGGCCTGGGCTTCCATGGTGGACCCGCCGACGTGCGGGGTGAGGATCACGTTGTCCAGTCCGCGCAGCGGGGACTGGAACTCGTCCTTGTTGGTGCGCGGCTCGACAGGGAAGACGTCAATCGCCGCGCCCAGCAGCTTCTTGGCCTTGAGCGCCTCGGCCAGGGCCTCGATATCCACCACCGTGCCGCGCGCGGCGTTGATGAGGATGCCGCCGGGCTTCATGGCTGCGATCTCGGCGGCGCCCAGCATGCCCTCGGTAGAGGGCAGCTCGGGCACGTGCAGGCTCACGATGTCGCTTTGGCCCAGCAGGTCGTGCAGGCTGTGCACCTGCCGGGCGTTGCCCAGCGGGAGCTTGTTGACCACATCAAAGAACGCCACGTGCATGCCCAGGGCTTCGGCCAGCACCGACAGCTGCGTGCCGATGGAGCCGTAGCCCACGATGCCCAGCGTCTTGCCGCGGATCTCATACGCGTTGTCGGCGGATTTGAGCCAGCCGCCGCGGTGCGCCACCGCATTCTTCTCGGGGATGCCGCGGAGCAGCAGGATGGCCTCGGCCAACACCAGCTCGGCCACGGAGCGGGTGTTGGAGTACGGCGCATTGAACACCGCAATGCCCCGCTCGCGGGCGGCGTTCAGGTCCACCTGGTTGGTGCCGATGCAAAAACACCCGACCGCCACGAGTTTGTTGGCGTGGGAGAACACCTCTTCCGTCAGTTGCGTGCGCGAGCGGATGCCCAGAAAGTGCACGTCGGCAATCTTGCGCTTGAGCTCTTCGTCCGGCAGCGCGCCGGACACGGTTTCGATCTGCGTGTAGCCGGCTGCGCGGATCACATCCACCGCGGAAGCGTGGATGCCCTCGAGCAACAGAAATTTGATCTTGTTTTTGTCGAGCGAATTGGTGGCCATGGAATGGGAAAGAGTGGACAAACGGTAGAGAGACCGGCGCGCTGGCGGCGCGAACGAACCGGGGCGAGGGAAGACACCAGCATGGTGCATTGCACAAAACCTTGCAAGCTTGGGCAATTGCGCCGCACATTGTCACAAAAGAGTCACAATCGCTCCCCTCACGGGCATCCCAAGGGGTTTCCCGGTTGTTGCATGTCGGAAGGTCATGCGACAACGACATATCAATGACACATCGGCTGCATAGCATCCGGCCTTTGTGTTTTTCGTCATCCTCAGAGGAAATATTCATGCAAACGAAGCATTTGGCAGTCTGTGCTGCCATCGCCTTTTCGGTCTGCGCACCCGTACAGGCGCAACAGGTCGAAATTCAGTGGTGGCATTCGATGAGCGCAGCGCTGGGCGACTGGGTCAACGACCTGGCCAAGCAGTACAACGCCAGCCAGACCAAGTACAAGGTGGTGCCAACCTACAAGGGCACGTATGACGAATCCATGACCGGCGCCATCGCCGCCTTCCGCGCCGGCAACGCCCCGCACATCCTGCAGGTGTTCGAAGTGGGCACCGCCACCATGATGTCGAGCAAGGGCGCAATCATCCCCGCGGCCAAGGTGCTGACCGACGCGGGCTTCAAGTTCGACCCCACGCAGTACGTGTCGGCTGTGGCCGGCTACTACACCGCACCCAATGGCCAGATGCTGAGCTACCCGCTCAACAGCTCCACCACCATCTTCTATTACAACAAGGACGCCTTCAAGAAGGCAGGCCTGGACGCCGACAAGCCGCCCAAGACCTGGCCCGAAGTGTTCGCTGCCGCGACCAAGCTCAAGGCCAGCGGCCACACCTGCCCGTTCACCACCAGCTGGATCAGCTGGACGCAACTGGAGAGCTTCTCGCTGTGGCACAACACGCTGTTCGCCTCCAAGAACAACGGTTTTGACGGCAACGACGCCCAGCTGCAGGTCAACACTCCCCTGCACGTGCGCCACTTCGAGAACCTGGCCAAGGCTTCCAAGGACGGCAGCTTCGTCTACAAGGGCCGCGGCAACCTGCCCGACGCATCTTTCCCCTCGGGCGAGTGCGCCATGATCACCGGCTCGTCGGGCCTGTACGCCCGCGTCGCCAAGGAAGCCAAGTTTGCCTACGGCATCTCTGCGCTGCCTTACTACGACGATGTGAAGGGTGCCCCCCAGAACACCGCCATCGGTGGCGCCAGCCTGTGGGTAATGGCCGGCAAAAAGGCCGAGGAATACAAGGGCGTGGCCGACTTCCTGAACTTCCTGAACGACACCAAGGTGCAGGCCGCCAGCCACCAGCGCACGGGTTACCTGCCGGTGACCATGGGCGCCTACCAGCTGACCGAGGCATCGGGCTTCTACACCAAGAACCCCGGCACCGACGTCGCGGTGACGCAGATGATCAAGAAGGCCACCGACAAGTCGCGCGGCATCCGCCTGGGCAACTTCGTGCAGATCCGCTCGATCATCGACGAGGAAACCGAACAAATCTGGTCGGGCAAGAAGACCCCCAAGGAAGCGCTCGACACCGCTGTGACCCGTGGCAACGAGCAACTGGCCCGTTTCGCGCGCGCCAACAAGTAAGCCGACTGTTTTAAGCGACCGTTGATGCGGCCGTGCCCCCGGGCGGGGCCGCATCACAAGCCCGCCGCCCTGTGAACCCCTGTGGTTGACTGCGCGGCGGGTTGCCTTTTTCTGCCGCCGGGCCCCGCCCGCGGCAAGAACGCTGCCCCAAGCGTGGGCAGCGCCCTCCGCGCTAAGCCCGGCGCCGGGATTTTTTGAGAGTGTGGACATGGAAAAACGCGTTTTATTTCGCTCGGCATGGCTGCCGTGGGTGCTTCTGGCACCCCAGCTGGCCATCATCAGCGTCTTCTTTTTCTGGCCCGCCGGCCAGGCCCTGGTGCAGTCGTTCCAGATGCAGGACTCCTTCGGTTTCTCGAAGGAGTGGGTCGGTTTCGACAACTTCCGAGACCTGTTTCAGGACCCGGGCTACCTGGCATCGTTCAAGACCACCGCGTTCTTCTCGATCCTGGTGGCGGTAAGCGGCATCACGCTGTCGCTGTTCCTCGCCATCTTTGCCGACCGCATCATCAAGGGCGCCATGGTCTATAAGACCGCACTGCTGCTGCCCTACGCGGTGGCCCCGGCGGTGGCGGGCGTGCTGTGGATGTTCATGTTCTCGCCCTCGCTGGGGGTGGTGGCGTACATGCTGCGCCAGTCGGGCTTCGACTGGAACCACATGCTCAACTCCGACCACGCCATGGCGCTGATCGTGATTGCCGCGGTGTGGAAGCAGATCTCCTACAACTTCCTGTTTTTCCTCGCGGGCCTGCAGTCCATCCCCAAGTCGCTCATCGAAGCCGCGGCCATTGACGGTGCTGGCCCCTGGCGCCGGTTCTGGAGCATCCAGTTTCCGCTGCTGTCCCCCACTACCTTCTTCCTCTTGGTGATCAACGTGGTGTACGCGTTCTTTGACACCTTCGCCATCGTCGACGCGACCACACAAGGCGGCCCGGGCCGCGACACGGCCATCCTGGTCTACAAGGTCTACCACGATGGCTTTAAGGCCATGGACATGGGCGGCTCGGCCGCGCAGTCGGTGGTGTTGATGGCCATCGTGGTGGTGCTGACGGTCATCCAATTCCGCTACGTCGAGAAGAAAGTGCAGTATTGAATATGAAGCACCCCCTGAGTCGCTTCGCGCCTTCCCCCTCCAGGGGGACGCCGCCCTCACTGCGGGGCGGCCCTTGCTCGGCGGCCCTCGCCTGCGTCGTGTCTTTTGCGGGCGCAGTGGGCCAAGCTTCGATCCTGAAAGATTCCAATGGTTGAACGTAGTCCCTACCTCACCGCGCTCTCGCACCTCATCATGGTGCTGGGCGTGCTCATCGTCGGCTTCCCGCTGTACCTGGCTTTCGTGGCCTCCACGCACACTGCGCAGGACATCGTGCAGGTGCCCATGCCTATGCTGCCCGGCGGCAACTTCTGGCAGACCTACCATGACGCGCTGTTTGGCGGCGGCACGGGTGCGGGCTCCACGGCGCCGGTGGCCCGCATGATGTGGGTGAGTTTTGTCACCGCCATCGTCATCACCGTGGGCAAGATCGCGATCTCGCTGCTGTCGGCGTTTGCCATCGTGTACTTTCGCTTCCCGTTCAAGGGCATCTGCTTCTGGCTGATCTTCATCACGCTGATGCTGCCGGTGGAAGTGCGCATCGGCCCCACCTACCAGGTGGTGTCAGACCTCGGCATGCTCAACAGCTATGCGGGCCTCACGGTGCCGCTGATCGCGTCGGCCACGGCCACGTTTTTGTTCCGCCAGTTCTTCCTCACGGTGCCCGATGAACTGGTGGAAGCCGCCCGCGTGGACGGCGCAGGCCCGATGCGCTTCTTCAAGGACATCCTGGTGCCGCTGTCGCGCACGTCGATTGCTGCGCTGTTCGTGATCCAGTTCATCTACGGCTGGAACCAGTACCTGTGGCCGCTGCTGGTGACCACGTCCGAAGACATGTACCCCGTGGTGATCGGCATCAAGCGCATGCTGGCCGGCGG
>SDXZ01000184.1 GCA_004210805.1 Acidovorax sp. | reverse complement strand
TTCCGCACCCTTGCCCCCACCCGGCCCTTGGCGCCGGCCCTTGTCTGGGCGGGTCTGGGCCTGCTGATTTTTGGCGCCTGCCTGGTGGGCATTTTTGCGCGGCCCATTGGTTTTCTCTCCGCCTTCTGGCCCGCCAACGCGCTGCTGCTGGGCCTCTTGGTGCGCTACCCCACGCTCGCGCGTCCCCACGCCTGGGTGGCCGCGGCGGCGGGCTACGTGGCGGCCGACTTGGTCACCGGCAGCCCCTGGGGCATGGCGCTGTGGCTCAACGCGGCCAACCTGCTAGGCGCCACGGCTGGCTGGCTGGTGCTGCGCCGCCTGGACGACGCCACATTGCGCCTGCAGCGCACCACGTCGGCGCTGTACCTGCTGCTGGCCGCGCTGGTGGCCAGTGCGGTGGGCGCCGCCGCAGGCTGTGGCGCGGCGCCGGTGTACTTTCATGCCCCGTGGACGGACCTGCTGTCGCTGTGGTTCAGCACCGAGCTCATGAACTACATGCTCATCGTGCCCGTGGTGCTGAGCGCGCCGCGCGCGGACGACCCGCTGCCGCCTGCGGCGCAGGGCACCGGCACGTCGGTGTTCTGGCGCGTTGCCCCGCTGAGCTCTTTGCTGCTGGCCGAAGGCGTGAGCACGCTGGTCGGCGGCCCGGGCATGCTGGCCTTTGTGGTGCCGGGGCTGCTGTGGTGTGCGCTGAGCTACAGCGCCTTTACCGCCAGCCTGCTGTCGCTGGTGGTGTGCCTGTGGACCATGGCGGGTGTGGCCACCGGGGTGCTCAACTTCACGCCGGAGCATGCGGGCGACGTGTTCTCGCTGCGCGTGGGCGTGACGCTGCTGGCGCTGGGCCCGCTGGCCGTGGCCTGCGCCAGCGCAGCCCGCGCCCACGCGCTGCGCCGCCTGGACCACGCAGTGCGCCACGACGATCTGACGGGCGTGCTGGGCCGCCGGACGCTGCTCCAGCAGGGCCAAGCGCTCCTGGAGCAGCACCAGTGCGGTTCTGCCGGGGCCGCGGTGATGGTGCTGGACGTGGACCATTTCAAGCAGGTGAACAACCAACACGGCCACGCGGCAGGCGACGCCTTGCTCATCGATATCGCGCGCACCATCGCAGGCACGCTGCGCCGCCAGGACCTGCTCGGCCGCCTGGGCAGCAAGGAATTCGCCGCCGTGCTGCCAGGCGTATCCCCCGTCGAGGCCCACGCCATCGCAGAGCAGGTGCGCGCCGCGGTGGAGCGCCAACGCTTGGGTGTCCAGCAGCCTACGCCGACGGCGCCCGAGGCCGCGCAGCACGCCACCGTCAGCATCGGCCTGGTGCACAGCGCCACCTTGGGGGGTGAAGCGGACATGGACGTGCTGCTGCTGGCTGCGGACGCCGCGCTCTACCGGGCGCAGGGCGAGGGGCGCAACCGGGTGATGGTGGGCTAAGGGCTGCGCCACCTGTACCGCTTCGCACCCTACAGGTACTGCTGCCAAAGCATGTTGGTCATCCGCGCTTTCGGGTCCCATGTGGCCTTGGCCGTTCGAAATCGCTCTGCCTGCGGGTAGGCCGCCGCAAACTGCGCCGCGGTGGCGTGGCGCTGATAAGGCAAGTAGTAGGTGCCCCCGTGCTGCAAGGCCAGGTCGATCAGTGCACGCGTCCACACGCCCACCGCGGCCTGCGCGCTGGGTCGCGTGTCCTGCTTGTAGTACAACACCCACGAGAAGACCTCTTCCCGCGCCCAGGCCATCACAGCATCCGGGTCGGCGGGCGAATGGCGCACCGAGACGTTGAGCACCTGCGCCCCGTGCTGCGCGAGGATGCGGGCCATGCCGCGGGTGAATGCAGCGAAACGGGCCACCGGCGCAAAGTACTCCTGCAGCACATAGGTGGAAAGCACGCGGCTCGCGGGCTCCAGCGAGGCCGCGTCCAGGCTGGCCTCGTGGTTGCGCCACACCACTGGCTGGCCGCGCAGCAGCGCCGGGCGCACGACTTTGGCTTGCAGCTGGTCGCCACCGGGCAGCTCCGTCACGGCCCAGATCAAACCCTTGTGCAGGTCGTAGCGCTGGCCGCGGGGAACAAGGCGCAGTTGCTCCGTCACGGGCTTGTCGGTGCGCGTCCAGGTCACCGCCGTCGCACGGTCGAAATGCGGCGGCAGCAGGTCTGCGTTGTGCATCACGGCCTGGGTATCGGTATCGGCATTTGCATCGACACGCACCTTGGCGGCAAAAAAACCGGGGTAGTCGTCGAGCGCCACATGGGCCACCGAGCGCTCCATGGCGGTGTTGGAATCCAGGTCCAGCTCAACTTCGGTGATCACGCCCAGGCCGCCATAACCACCCAAGGCGGCGCGAAACAGGTCGGGGTGTTGCTGGCGGCTGGCCTCGCGCACCTCGCCGCTGACTAGCACGATCTGCAACGCCCGCACCGAGCCGCCGATGGGGCCATGCCCCACGTACCGGCCATGCACGTTGACCGACACCGACCCGCCCACAGTGAAATTCGAATAGCTCTGCATGGTGCGCACCGCCAAGTCGTGCGGGTCCAGGTGGTCCTGCAGATCACGCCAGCGCATGCCGGCCTGCACACGCACGGTGTGGCGCGCCACATTGAGCCAGACCAGCGCGTTCATCGCGCGCATGTCGATGTGTAGGCCGCCAGGAGCGCCGGTCTGACCACCCATGCTGTAGCGCGCGCCGCCCACTGCGACCGGTCCGGGCCAGCCGCGCATCGCCTGCACCACCTCCTGCACACTGCTGGGCACCACGGCCTTGGCCACCTGCACCGGATACAGACGCGAGACGTTCTCGATCAACACGCCAGGTGCGCTCTGCATGGCGGATGACTGGTACCCCAGCCCATTCGCCAGGCCCGCTGCGGCCATCGCAACTAGCAGGTCCCGGCGGCGCAAGCCGTGCGGGGCCCGCGGGGCTTGAGTACCCCGCGTCATTCTTCGCGCGCCAGCCTCATCCCCGCCCCAGTGCCGCAGGCGTGGCAGAACCGCGCAAACGCGCTCTTGCGCGCGCTGCAGGCGCCGCAGTGGTCAAAGAGGCCGATACCGCAGTGCGGGCAAAAGTCGATCTTCTCGTTCTTGAGGTCCACGGGCCGCTCGCAACCGGGGCACACGCTTTTGGCCAGGCGGGCCAAGGCGACGTCGTAGCTCAACTCCTTGCGGCGCTCCTGGTCGGGCAGCGCTTCGGCCAGCTTCTGGCGCTCAAGATAGCGGTTGAGCGCCAGGATGGCGTAGCGCCCCACCAGCGCCGTGATGCCGATGCCCACCACGTAGCGCACGTAGCCGCCGTAGCTGGGCAGGTAGGGCACCAGTTCGACAAAAAACGCGAACAGCGCGAAGAAGATGAAGCCCCACACGAACGGCCAGTAGGTGCCCTTGCGCTTCCGGGCGAACAGCCAGCCCGCAATGGCGAGCAGCGGCAGCGTGAGGGCCAGGCGGTACAGGAACACCCGCAGCTCGACCTTGCGGCGTTCGGCCTCAAGCTTCACGTAGCCGTCGGCCTCCAGCGTGTTCAGGCGCTCCTTCGTGGCCGCCGCGGCCTGGCGCGCATCCAGCGCCGCCTGCTGCTGCGCCTCGACGGCCTGCTGGGTCTTGCGCTCGGCGAGCTTGAGCACGTCGAGCGCCTGAGTGCGCGCGATGACCTCCGGGTCCTGGTCCGCGCGCTGAGTGGCCGAGCGGGTCGCCAGCCAGTTGTTGAAGGTCTCGCGCGCGGCCTGCGTCTCGCTGCGGGCCTTGCTGCGCTGCAGTTGCGCCTGCTCCAGTGCGGTCTGCGCGTCCTCTTCAGCCTGGTGCGATTCGCGCACCTGGGCGCGCAGCTTTTCGGCCGCCGGGCGGTCGAGGAAGTCGTCCAGCTGCAGCGGTGTCTCGACCTTGGGCAGGTCGCCCACGATGGTGCCGCCGAGCCCGATCAAGAAACCTGCGAACACCAGCGCCACCAGCCACAGCCCGCGGCGAAACCATTTCTCGGACAGCCTCAGAGATTTGCTCATGGTTGTTTACTCCTCACGGGCGCCTCCAGCGCAACGCTTCTTTTTTGATAGCTACTAGCGCTTGACCATCAAGCGCTAGCGGCACTTTTCATTCAATTTTTGATGGTGACCGGGGCCGACGCCAGCTGCGCACGCTGCATCCACGCCAGCACCGAGTCCACGGTGACGGTCTCGATGCGGTCCGAAAACCGCTTGTCGTTCGGGTGGTCATCAAACGCGATGTTGGCCGAGCCCACGCGTCCGCCCATGCGCGTGAGCGGCCCGAGCTTGAGCGTGGTCGGCTCGTACCCCTTGAACTGCAGCCAGGCCTGCGCCTGCTCGCGGCTGCGCACCGTGGCGGGCTCCATGGCGGCAGCCAGCGTCTCCAGCGCCCATTGATTGGACTGCTGGTATTTGCGGCCCCAGGCGTAGCTCACCATGCTGTAGGGCGGATGCTGCAGCGCCTTGGTGCGGCCCTTGTCCTGCAGCACGGCCAGCAGGCGCTGCTGCACCTCGGGCGTGGGCACGGCGTAAACGGCCTCGTAGCGCCACAGGTCATCGAGGAAGAACTCGCCCAGCCCCTGCCGGTACAGGTGCCCGACGGCCGTGCCACATTCGTTGAGCTTGTGCGCCACGCGCCACGGGCCTTCAGGCGTCTTGTAGGCCCAGCCGAGGTGCGAATAGCGCAGGCCGTATTTGCTCAGGTCCTGCCCCGCGCGGGCGAGCACCACGACCTGCGCGCCGGATTTGGCGTGCTCCGCATCCAGCGCGGCCGAGGTCTGCTGGGCCAGCTGCATGCCGCGCTCGATCACTTTGGCAGGCACGGGTTTCGTGGCTTCGCAGGAGCGGCCCGCGTGGGCCGGTGGCGCCGCCAGCAAGGCCGCGCCGGCCACCAGGGCAAGGCCGAGCATGGCGGGGTTGAAGGCACGCACACGGGCATGCGCCGGGGTCGTCACGGTCATCTGCTGCACATTCATGGCGGTGCCCTTACAGACGTTCGTTGTGCAGCAGCGCACGGCCGATGGCGTTGGGCACGAAGGCAATCGCCTCGCCCGCCACCGACAGCACCACACCCGTGCCGATCACGCTGCAGGTCACCACCGTGCCCACAGCATGGGCCGATGCGCCCACGCCGCGGCCCGCCACTTCGACGCTGACCTGGGCACCGTCGGAGGCACGCTCCAGCAGATACACCGTGCCCACGGCCGAGGCTTCGACTGTCTTCACAGTGAGCACCGCACCCGCCGTCGACAGCGCTACAGGCACCGTCACCAAGGCACCTGCAGCCGCCGATGCCACCGATGCCGTGCCCACCACCGAGGCGACCGGCAACAGCGAGAGCGCCGCCGAGGCCTCGCTCTGCGCCCGGGCGGGCAGCGCAGCCAAGGTGCACAGCAGGCCGGCGGCCAAGCCGAGGCCCAGGATTTTGTGGAATTTCTTCATGCTTTCACTCCTTACGGAAGGTGCTGCGCAGCAAAGGCGCAGCACCGGATTTTCAAAACAACCAGCGAGCATCCGCCATAGCGAGATGGCGGGCGACCGAATCTTTAGTTGGTGTTGTTACCAGACGTGGCGGCTGCGGCAGCTGCCGCTTCGCGGCGGCCTTGCATGCGCGCTTCCATCAGATCGGCCTCGTGGCGGTCGCGCAGCATTTTGGCCAGCGTGAAGGCGGTGGTGATCAGATACAGCCAGCTCACACCCAGAAAGGCCTTGTAGGTCACGTTGATCTCCATCCCGAAGAGGCCCCATCCCGTGAGGCTCATGGCTACGGCAAAACCGCCCCACACCACCAGCTTCCACATCGGCGTATCACCGGCCCCGCGGCGTGCCGCGCTTTCGTTGTCCCGCACGAACTTGGCCAGCACGAACGCGGCCGAGAGACAGAACACATAGCCCATCACCATGAACGCCTGCTCCAGCTGCTCGCCCGGCAGCCAGGCCAGCCCTACGGCGCACAGGAACACGGCGATGCCGAACGAGACCCACACCTGGAGCTGCCATGCACGGGTGTCACGCTGGATGAGGGTGGAAGAAGACGACATACAAGTGGGGTGGCCTTGAAGGGCCGTGGTTGAACACGGATCGGATAGTGCCGCGCCGGCCCGCCGCCATCGCCAGCGGGTTGCGCCAGTCCCGGCTGCCCGGCTCGTCGGTATCGAATAGCGATACTTCCACCGCACGAACCGGGGCACCTGGGCGACATGCAGACCCCCGGATGTCTTTGACAATCGCAGCCTTTGACTGACGCTGCGACCGCACGGAGACCGCCCCATGACCACCGCCAAACCTTTTGACCTCGTCGTCCACGGCGCCACCGGCTTCACGGGCCGCCTTGTCGTCGAATACCTGCTGCAGCGCTACCCCGCCGGCAGCGGCCTGCGCTGGGCCATGGGCGGGCGCAGCGCCGACAAACTGGCGGCCGTGCGCGACGAAGTGGGCGCGCCCGCCGACACGCCCCTGATCGTGACCGACAGCGCCGACCCTGCCAGCCTGCAGGCGCTGATGGCCCAGACCCGCCTGGTGCTGACCACCGTCGGGCCTTACCAGCTCTACGGCAACGAACTCGTGGCGGCCTGCGCAGCGGCGGGCGTGGACTACGTGGACCTGTGCGGCGAACCCGCCTGGATGCGCCACATGATCGACGCGCACGAAGCCACGGCCAAGGCCAGCGGCGCGCGCATCGTGTTCTCGTGCGGCTTCGACTCGATCCCGTTCGACCTGGGCGTGTTCCTGCTGCAAAAGGAATTCCGCCACCGCTTTGGCCACCCCGCACCGCGCGTGCGCGGCCGGGTGCGCAAGATGAAGGGCACGTTCTCCGGCGGCACGGCCGCCAGCCTGAAGGCCACCATGGCTGCCTCCGCCGCCAACCCCGCCGTGCTGGACCTGCTGAAGAACCCGTTCTCGCTGACTCCCGGCTTCGAGGGCCCGCGCCAGCCCACAGGCCACAAGCCCATGGTGGACGAAGCCCTCGGTGACGGCGTGTGGGTTGCGCCCTTCGTGATGGCAGCGATCAACACCCGCAACGTGCACCGCTCCAACTTCTTGCTGCAGCACGCCTACGGCCCCGACTTTGTCTATGACGAGATGCTGATTACCGGCACGGGCGAAAAAGGCGAGGCCATCGCCAATGCGGTGGCCGGCGACAAATCGCTGGGCTCCGACAAGGGCCCCAAGCCCGGCGAAGGCCCCTCGCGCGAGGAACGCGATGCGGGCTTTTATGACGTGCTGTTTCTCGGCACAGATGCCGCAGGCAACACGTTGCGCGTGGGCGTGAAGGGCGACCGCGACCCGGGCTATGGCTCCACCTCCAAGATGATCGCCGAGGCCGCCGTGTGCCTGCTGCAGGACGCGCCGGACACCGCGGGCGGCATCTGGACCACGGCCCCGGCCATGGGCGATGCGCTGATGAAGCGGCTGCAGGCGCATGCGGGGTTGAGTTTCGCCATTGAGGCAAGCTGATTGACCTTGCCACCGCAGCGGTGGCACACAGGCGTCCGTTTCTGATCGAAACCCGGCCGGGCGCGTCGGGCGCGGCCCCTCCGGCTGGTCGACAATCCCAGGGATTCCTGCCGCCGCCGTCGCCCTCCCATGAACACTCCCTTGCGCCCCCGAGACCTTTGCCTGGCGCTGCTCGTCATCGTGGTCTGGGGTTTGAATTTCGCCGTCATCAAGGTGGGCGTGGCGGACATCCCGCCCATGCTGCTGGGCGCGCTGCGCTACCTGCTGGCGGCGTTCCCGGCGCTGCTGTTCGTGCGCCCACCCAAAGTGCCGCTCAGGCTGTACCTGCTGTATGGCATGACCATGGCCGTGGGCCAGTTCGCGCTGCTGTTCACCGCCATCCACATCGGCATGCCCTCGGGCCTGGCGTCGCTGGTGCTGCAGGCACAGTCGTTCTTCACCTTGCTGATGGCCGCGTGGTGGCTGCGCGAGCCCTGGCACGGCAACCAGGTGGCGGGCTTGGCGCTGGCCGCTGTGGGGCTGGTGCTGATCGGCAGCGCACACGGCGCGTCGATGCCGCTGGCGGGGTTTGCGCTGACTGTGGCCGCCGCGGCGATGTGGGGCTGCGGCAATATCGTGACGCGCGCCGTGGGCCGCCATGGGCCCATGAATCAGTTCGCTTTTATCGTGTGGTCCAGCCTGGTCGCGCCGCTGCCTTTTGTGGCGCTGTCGCTGTGGATCGACGGGCCAAGCGCCGTGCTCGATGCCGTGCAGAACCTGTCGCTGCGCTCCATGGCCGCGGTGGCGTACATCGCGTGGATCTCGACCTTGCTGGGCTTTGGCCTGTGGACCTTTTTGATGTCGCGCTACCCCGTCAACCGCGTGGCGCCGTTCACCCTGCTGGTGCCGGTGGTGGGCCTGACTACCGGATGGGTAGTGTTTGGCGAAGCGTTGCAGCTGGTGCACTTTGCCGGCGCGGGGCTGCTGATGGCCGGCCTGTTGGTGAATGTGTTGGGTGGCCCGGCCTGGGCGCGGCTCAAGGGTTGGCTGCGCCCCGCGGCTTGACGGGTCAGACCGCCAGCGGCAACTCGGTGGTCGACAGCACATTGCGCAGCACCATGAACGAGCGCACCTGGCGCACGCCCGGCAGGTACAGCAACTGCTCCGCGTGCAGCCGGTTGAAGCTGTCGTTGTCGCGCGTGCGCACCAGCATGAAGTAGTCGAACTCGCCGGTGACCACATGGCATTCCATGCAGCCGGACACCTTGGCCGCGGCCTTCTCGAACGCCGCGAA
>SDXZ01000183.1 GCA_004210805.1 Acidovorax sp. | reverse complement strand
GCGGGGCCGGGCGGCGGGCCGCCCACCGGGTCCAGCGCGGACACCAGCTCGCGCAGCAGCGGCGTCACCGCCATCACGCGGCAGTGGGCCCCCACGGCCGGCACTACGCTGGGGTCGATGTACAGCGTGCGAAAGGCCGCGGCCTCCAGCACCGCCACCGCATGCAGCGCCCCGGGGGCGATCCACACCGCGCGCGAGGGCGGCACGATGTACGCCGTGGCGGCGGCCGCGGCGTGCACGCTCACCTGGATCACGCCGCTGGCGCAGTAGGCCAGTTGTCCCCAGGCGTGGCGGTGGGGCTCGAAGTGCATGTCGGCCGGCATGTCGCGCGCCCGCACCCGCACGGGGCTCTCGGGCGTGGGGGTGAACGGGTCGATGTCTCCAAGCGGAGCGGCTTGGCTGGTGCGGGCCATGGCGGGGTTGGCAAAAAAAGCGGTGTGTTGCGCTGGCGGTCTGCCGCAGACCGACGGTTTGGCGCAAATTCGCCGAAACCTGTCGTTCCGTCGCATTCCAGAAACCGGGGCCCAATACTACGATGCCCCCATGACCACCGCAAACGCCACCAGCCTTCCGCCTGCCCCCATCCCGTTGCGCGCTGACGCCAGCGTCATCGGCCTGGTCGGCATCGCCCACCTGATCAGCCACTACAGCCAGCTGCTGCTCGCGCCGCTGTTCCCGTGGCTCAAGGACGCGTTCCAGGTCGGCTACACCGAGCTGGGTTTCCTCATGACCATCTTCTTTGTGGTCTCGTGCGCGGTGCAGGCAGGCTCGGGCTTTGTGGTGGACCGCTTCGGCCCCCGGCCCATCCTGTTCGGCGGCCTGGCGCTGCTCGGCCTGGCGGCCTTCGGCTTTGCGGCCAGTACCAGCTACGCCATGCTCGCCGCGTTCTCGGTGCTGGCAGGCATGGGCAACGGCGTGTTCCACCCGGTGGACTACACGCTGCTCAACCGCCGCGTAAGCGCGCCGCGCCTGGGCCATGCCTACAGCGTGCACGGCATCACCGGCAGCCTGGGCTGGGCACTGGCGCCCGCGATGCTGGTGCCGATAGCCATCGCCACATCGTGGCGCGTGGCGCTGGTGTGCGCAGGTGTGCTGGCCTTTTCGGTGCTGCTGGTGCTGCTGGTCAGCCGCCGCCACCTGGCGCTGCCGCCGTTGCCCGCGCCCAGCGCGGCAGCCAAGTCTGCCGCAGCAGGCGCAGCGGGGCAGGGCAACTTCGCCTTCCTGCGCATCCCGGCCGTGTGGATGTGTTTTGCGTTCTTCTTCTTCTACGCCGTGGCCCTCAATGTGGTGCAGGCCTTTGCGCCCGAAGCCGCGCGCCAGCTGCACGCCGTGCCCGTGGCGCTGGCCGCCATGTGCCTCACGGTCTACATGGTGGCCAGCGCGGGCGGCATGGTGCTGGGCGGCTTCCTGGCGGCCGACCCGAGCCGCTGCGAGCGCATCGTCGGCGTGGGCTTTGGCCTCGCGGCCTGCGTGGCCGTGGTGCTGGCCCTGGCGCACCCGCCCGGCGTGCTGGTGCCGGTGCTGTTCGGCGTGATGGGCTTTTGCGCTGGCATTGCTGGCCCCTCGCGCGACCTGCTGGTCAAGCGCTCCACGCCCGAGGGGTCGACGGGCCGCGTCTACGGCATCGTGTACTCGGGCCTCGACATCGGCCAGGCGCTGTCGCCGCTGCTGTTTGGCGTGCTGCTGGACCAGGGCCGCTTCAGCGCCGTACTGCTGGGGCTGGCGGTGGTGCAGGGGGTGTTGATTGCCAGCGCGTTCAACGTGTTGGCCAGGACGGTTCGACCTCCGGCAGATTTTGCGTTCTACATTTGCTGGGTTCGCTCAACCGCAACCCTGAAAGGACGCCCCGATGAACAACCCAAGCAGCACCAACCCTCCGAACGATGGAGATTTCGCTTCTTACGTTCAGGATCTGCAGACCCCTCCTGGCGTAGCGTCTCAGCGACGTCCAGAGGTTTCCGAAAGTGCTGACCATCCCGCACTTCCTCGGGAACAGAGCGTCGAAGACGTTCTTCTTCGCGGCGAGGAGCCCACAAGCGAGTTCGTCGAAGAATGGAACGCGATACGGAGTGCGCCAGAACTCTCCGAGGAAGAGCTGGCGCGGCAGGCTCTGAGTGCGCCCGGAGATGACGGGGACCCGACTACGCCCGAGTGACGTTTCCGAGCGCAACCCGGGCAGCCGCTACCGCGGTGATGACAACGCGCCCCGCCCCGGCAAAGGCCCTGCGGATGTGTTGCAATGCCCCGGCGCCGCTCCGCTCGTCGCCGAATCGATCAGCACCGCGCCGTGCGTTTCCCAGCATCCCCACCTGTACACCTTTTTCCCCATGACCTCACCCATCTACAACGCCAGCATCCCAGTTTTCCGCCAGATGCTGGGTTCGCTCAAGGACATCCTGGCCAAGACCGAGGCGCATGCCACCGCGCGCAAACTTGAGCCCGACGCACTGCTGCAGGCGCGTCTGTTCCCCGACATGTTCCCTCTGGCGCGCCAGGTGCTGATCGCCTGCGACTTCGCCAAGGGCGTGTCGGCGCGGCTGGCGGGTGTGGAGGTGCCGTCCTTCCCCGACGCCGAACGCGCCGGTTTCGCCGATCTCAACGAGCGCATTGACGCGGTGCTCGGGTTCATCGAAGGCCTACCGGTGGATCAGTTTGCCGACGCCGCCACGCGACAGGTCACCATCCAGCCCGGCACGCCGCGCGAGAAGCAGTTTGTGGGCGAGCATTACCTGCTGCACTACGGCCTGCCGCAGTTTTTCTTCCACGTGACCACGGCCTATGCGCTGGCCCGCCACAACGGCGTGGAACTGGGCAAGCGGGACTACATGGGCAAGCTGTAAGCCCCCTGAGCGGCTGCGCCGCTTCCCCCGCGGGGGACGCACCCGATGGCCCGGCAAAGCCGGTTCCATGGGTGCACTGGCGTGGGCCGCGTCTGTGGCGAAGGGCGTGGCGAAACGGGGCTCTGGTCGGTGTCCCCCAGCCGTTCGGGCTGAGCCTGTAGAAGCCGCTGCGCAAACGTCGCACCACCCGGCCGGGGCCCGCGTGAACTGTGCGCTGCGGCTTTATCCGGCTGTGCCAGCGGGACTGGGCCGCACCCACGCCACCAGCACTGCCAGCACGCGGGGCCGCCACGACAGCGTGAACGCGATGGTGAGCGCCGCGCCCGCGAGTGCCATGAACCACACCAGCGAAGCCATCGATGCGTGGTCCACGGCCAGGCACAGGGCCAGGGCCAGCACCACGCCGGCGGCGCCCATCCAGCGCAATGTGCACACGGTGCTGCGCTGCAGCGGCTCGGCACCGCGCACTTGTTCCCAATGCGCGTCCATCGACAAGGCCAGCCAGCCCAGGCTGACGACATTGACGGCGATGGCAGCGGTCAGCAGCACAACATCAGGCACGGGCGGTCTCCAGGGCCGCAGCCGTGCCCGCGACCTCGCCCGCCGCTGTGGGCTGGCCTTGCGCGCGCTGCTTGAGCTTGCGGGCGGCCAGCACGGCGATGGCGCTGCTTGCCAGCATGGCCAGGTCCACACCCGCCACGGGCCAGTAGCCGTTGCTGAGGGTGCGCAGCAGGTGGTCGCCGGTGGTCACCCCGTTGAGCAGCACCGCGGCCACGCCCAGCACCGCAATGGCCCAGCACTGTTCGGCCCAGGCCGGTGCCATGCGTGCGCTGGCCACGGGCGCAGTGCGCCAGACGCCGTGCAAAAACGCCAGGGTCCAGGCGCCCCAGAAGATGTTCTGTTCCCAGTCTCCACGGCCCGCCAGATCGGTGGGCAGCAGGCGGTTGCCAATCAGCATGGTCAGCGTGGCGATGACGATGCCGGTCACTGTGGACACCGCAAATGCGTCCACCCAGCGCGCGCCGCTCACGCCTTGCTTGGCGTGCTGGCGCTTGCGCTTTTCCACAAAAAAGATGAAGCCCGTGGCAATGCACACGCAGCCCGACAGGCCGCCCAGCACATACAGCCAGCGCAGCAGCCAGTGGCGAAAGTGCTGCAGGTGCAGGCCGGTGAGAAAGGTGTTGACGCTGGCCACTGCGGTCTGGGGCGGGTCTTCGCGCAGCAATTCGCCGGTGCTGGCCTTGAAGTGAATGCCATTGCCCACCAGCGCGATGCGGTCGGTGCCGGCGCGGTACACGCTCACATAGGCATTGGCGTCGCCCACGTGGTTCACGGTCAGAAAGCCCACGTCGCCCGCCATGCCCTGCTCCGCCCAGCGGCGTTGGGCTTCGGCCACCATCGCATCGACCGACGCGAGGCTGCCGGCCACGCCGGCGCGCTCGTGCGGCAAGCCAGTCTCTGCAGCCTCGTGTTTTTCATGCAGCGCATGCAGAGGCGCGAGCTGTGTGTGCGTCACCGGGAAGTAGGTGCCCCCAAAAATCACCAGGCCCGAGAACGCGAAGATGAAGTGAAACGGCAGCGCCACCACGCCCGTGAGGTTGTGCAGGTCGAGCGCGCTGCGCTGCGTGTGTTTCTTCGGCCTAAAGGTGAACAGCTCGCGAAAGATCTTGCGGTGCATCACCACGCCGCTGACCAGCGCCACCAGCATCATCAGAGCGGCGAATCCCACGATCCAGGTGCCCAGGTCCTTCCATTTCCAGTTGAGGCTGTAGTGCAGCGGGTAGAAGAACTGGCTGCCGATCTTGAGGTGGTCGTCGGGCAGCGATGCGCCCGTGCGTGGGTCGATCGTGCGGTTGCCCCATATGGTGTCCTCGGGGTCCTTGGCGTTGGGCAGCTCGTAGCCGGTAAAGAGGCCCAGCACCGGGTCGCGGTGGGTGGTGTAGGCGCCCCAGCTCTTGGTGACAGGAAAGCTCTGCGCAATGGGTCCGTTCACGCGGCTCTTGGCGGCTTCGATGTTCTCTGCGCTGGGCTTCATGTCCTCGAAGACCGGCTTCAGGATCTTGTCGAATGACGGCATGGGCTGCGGCGCAAAACGCGTCGAAGGAATCGCCCAGCGGTCAATCTCGCGGTCGAACACTGACAGCGAGCCGAAGAAAAAAACGACCATCAGCACAAAGCCCAGCACCAGGCCAAACCAGGTGTGCAGCCAAGCCATGGTGAGCCGGAAGTTTTGGAACATGGGGACCTATCTCCTCAATGCGTGCAGGTCACAGGATGGCGCGCTGCACCAGCCAAGCCGCCCCCGTCATCAGCGCGCCACCACCGGCGAGCACCAGCCACACGCGCCGCACGCTCGCCGCTGCAAACGCCCACAGAAACGCCACGAGGAAAACGATGAACCCCACGATGTAGCCCAGCGCCTCGGCATCGTGAAACTCCATGCGCGCCGCAAACAGCAGGCCGATGGCCAACGCGATGAAGCCCCACGTAAAGGCGTACCCGCCCAGCACCCCCGCTGCGATGCGCGAAGCGATATTCAAGCGGGAGGCAGGGCTGGCGGCCATGGTGGTGGATGGAATGCAATTGTGGATGAGAGTGATTCGCAATTATGCAGCTTTTGGATGCGGTCGCTCAGGTTTGTCTAGAACCGTATCCGTTGTCGCAATCCGCCGGGGTGAGTCGAACGCTGAACTACCTAGGTGACCCGGCCTTGATCTGCTGCCTCGAATGGCTCTCGCGTGAGCATTCGAGTGGTGAAGCACTCCCTGAACCAACCGTCCGCGACGCACGCTTGGCGTTGCAACAAAAAATCTTCCCAAGCAACAAATTGTTTGGTTGTTTTCCAGATCTGCTTATGGCACCGGTCAAAGCATTGGACAAACTGTTACGCGCCCTTTTTCTTCCGCTCTTCGGTGTCTGGGCGATAGTCGTATGACGTCTTATGGATCACCCCGGTGGTTCAGCAAGGGCTTTGCGGATGCGGGCCCAACCCCCTTCGCAAGATCTTTCGCATGAGTACCGCCCTCTCTCCCCCGCAAGCGTTCTCCGGCTATTTCACGGGCCAAGAAATTTCGCTTTTAAGCCTGTCGTTTGAAGCCGCGCAGGAACTTCGCTATCAGGTGTATTGCGAAGAATGCAACTTTCTCCAGCGGTCGGATTTCCCCGACGGGCGCGAAAGCGACGAACATGACATCCGCTCCGCGCACTTTGTCGCGCTTGATCGTGGCGATGAGCTCGCAGGCTATGTTCGTCTGGTCCTGCCGGACGCAGGTCATTCTTTTCCTTTTCAAAGCCATTGCGTGAAGCTGCTGGACGGTGTGGAACTTCCGCCCAAACCGCTCTCCGCTGAAATCAGCCGCCTGATCGTGAGAAAGGGCTATCGGCGGCGCCAGGGCGAGCGTGCTCCTACAGGCGTTCCCCTCGACGAAAACCCGCCTTCGGTTCCGCACGAAATGCGAAACCCGTCGCCGCAAATACTGTTGAACCTGTACCGCGAGATGTATGCGTACAGCGTGCGGCACGGGATACGGTATTGGTATGCCGCCATGGAGCGCTCGCTCGCGCGAATGCTGGCGCGCATGAATTTTGGTTTTCAGCAAATCGGCCCGGCCATCGACTATTACGGTCCCGTGGCGCCCTACATGGCCGACTTGCGGGTGCTGGAACAGCAAGTGGCCCTGCAAAACCCGTCGCTGTTTGCCTGGATGCGCAGCGCAGTGGACGAAAGGCCCTGAACGCCCATGGGACTGCTATCCGTCTTGCCGGCGCCCGCACTGCGGTTCCTTCGCAAGTTGATACTGAGCCAGGGCCGGCGCCTGGGCGTCGACCAGATGCTGGCCCAATCCAAACGGCGTGCGCTCAAGGCCGCTGTGGCCGCTGCCAGGCACAGTGCCGCTTACAGGACGCTGCTCAAGGAACATGGCCTCGACCCGCTGGGGCTTCGTGCACAAAGCGATCCGCGCCAGCTTCCGGTCCTGACCAAGGCCAACACCTTCGGGCGGTTCACGTTAGATCAACTGTCGCGCCCGTCGTCCGCCTCTGAATTGGCCGACGTGCTCACCAGTTCAGGCCGCGAAGGTCGCGGGCACGGCTTTCGGCTCACATCACGCGACCAGCACGCAGACTCCTGGTTTTCCATCGACCTGGGCCTGCAGGATGTGTTCGCCGTGGACCAGCAGCCGACGCTGCTGGTCAACTGTCTCCCCATGGGCGTGGTCTTTCACTCGCGCGCGGTGGCGGTGGCGAATGTCAGCGTGCGCGAAGACATGGCCTGCTCGATCTTGCGGGACGTGGGCCCCGCATTTGAACAAACCGTGGTGTGCACCGATCCTCTTTTCATCCGGCGCCTGCTGGATGAGGCCCGCCAGGCGCAGGTGGACTGGAGCAGGCTCAATACGAGCGTCATCGTGGGAGAAGAGGTGCTGGTCGAAGCGCAGCGCGACTACATCGCCGCGCGCATGGGCATCGACATCGAGCGCGACCCGCACCGGTTTATCGGCAGCTCCTTCGGGGTCGGCGAGCTGGGCCTGAACCTGCTGTTCGAATCGCGCGAGACCATTCGCATCCGCCGTGCCATGCGCCACCAGCCCGCACTCACGGCTGTCGTTTGCGGCTCAGCGGCGGTAGACGCACTGCCGTCCCTTTTTTGCTACAACCCGCTGCGCAGTTACGTGGAAATTCTGAACCCCGGCCCGGATGGTTTCGGTGAGTTGTGCATCACCATGCTTGACGAGCGCGCAGTGATTGCGCTGCCACGCTATGCCACCGGCGACCTTGCGCGGCTCCTCTCGCCCGGGGAAATGGCGAGCGCCGCCGAGATGGCGGGCACTGCCACTCCGTGGCTACCTATGATTGCGGTGCAGGGGCGCATCAAGGACCGCCCCTTGGGGTGGCCTTCGGTCGAAAGTATCAAGGAGTTGATCTACGTGGACCACGGCATCGCCGACCAGCTGACCGGGGCTTTCCGCTTGCAGGCCCACGCAGATGGGGGTGTGGAGCTGGTGCTGCAGGCGCTGAGGGGTGAAGCCGCAGCCCGCGCAGACCTGCGTGAACAACTGCTGGCGCTGGCCGCCCAGCGCGGGATCGGTGAGCTGCACGTGGACGTCGTTGCGCCAGATCAGTTCCCCTGGCGTCCGCTGTTGGACTACGAGCGGAAATTCGCCTACGTGCCGTCATCGGGCCTTGATGTACCTGCCGGCCCTGCGTACTAGGGCATCAACTTGCGCAGAAAAAGCGTTCGCCCCGATGTTGACCTGTGGCGAGTTCACACCACGCTGCGGTGCCGCGCAATGCAGGTGTCCAGCGTCTCTTCGCCCGTGCGCTGCCACCAGTCCAGCGCCGAGAAAATTTCCACCTCGGCATAGCCCGCAAAGCCGGCAGCCTCCACCCACTGCCGCATCTTTTTGAGCTCGATCACGCCGTCGCCCATCATCCCGCGGTCGCTGAGCAGGTCGCGCGTGGGCAGGCGCCAGTCACAGACGTGAAAGGCCAGCAGACGCTCCTTGCCCGCGCGTTCAATCTGCTGCTGCAGCTTGGGGTCCCACCACACGTGGTACACGTCCAGGGCCACGCCCAGCGCGCCCGTCTTCTGCGGATCGAGCGCATCGCAGATGTCCAGCGCGTGCTCCAGCGTGTTGATGCAGGCGCGGTCGGCCGCCTGCATGGGGTGCAGCGGTTCGATGGCCAGGGGCATGCCCACCTGGCGCGCGTACTCCAACGATGCGGCGATGCCGTCGACCACCTCGCTGCGCGCGCGGGCTATGTCGGTGTAGTGCGGCGTTCCGTCCAGCGCGCCGGGCAGGGCACCCACCACCAGCACCAGGCAGGCGGCATCGAGCGTCTTGGCCTCGTCTATGGCGCGGTAGTTGTCGTCGAGCGCGGCGCGCAGGCCCGCCGCGTCGGCCGCCGGATAGAAGCCCCCGCGGCAGTAGCCCGACAGCTCCATGCCGTGGGCGCGAAGTTGCCGCGCGGTGGCATCAAGCCCCGCCGCCGCCACCTGGTCGCGCCAGGGGCTGATGGCCCGGATGCCGCGCTCGGCGCACTGATCGATGATGCGCGCCAGTGGCACCTCCGCGCCCTGTTGCTTGCGCACGGTGGCGGTGTTAATGGAGAGCCAGCGGTGGTCTAGGGTGAAATCGCGCACGGTTGTCACGCGGTCACGCGGTCACGCCGTGCAGTGCCAGCAGGTGGCCCATGCGCTGCACGGCCGGTTCGGGCTGCTCCAGCAGATTCGCCTGGTCGGCCAGGCGGAACAGCTCGGCAAAGTGCACCAGCGAGCGCGTGCTCTGCTGCCCACCCACCATGGTGAAGTGGCTCTGGTGCCCGTTGAGCCACGCCATGAAGACCACGCCCGTCTTGTAAAAGCGCGTGGGCGCCGCGAAGATGTGGCGCGACAGCGGCACCGTGGGCCCCAGGATGGCGTGAAAGCGCGCCGTGTCGCCCGCGGCCAGGGCCGCCAGTGCGGCACTCGCCGCCGGGGCGATGGCGTCGAAGATGCCCAGCAGCGCATCGCTCTGGCCCTGGCGCGGCGTGCTGCCTGCGCCATCGCCCGCGATGAGCTCTGCGTAGTTGAAGTCGTCGCCCGTGTACATGCGCACGCCCTGGCCGTCGGTGCCGCCGGTGGTGGGCAGGCGGCGGCGCATGGCGACTTCCTTGTCCTTGTCGAGCAGTGAGATCTTGATGCCATCGACCTTGTCCGGGTGCGCGGCGATCACCGCCAGCGCCGTGGCCATCGCCGCGTCCACGTCGCGCGAACCCCAGTAGCCGGCCAGCGCCGGGTCGAACATGTCGCCCAGCCAGTGCAGCACCACGGGCTGCTGTGCTTGCGAGAGGATGCGGCCGTACACACGCTCGTAGTCGGCGGGGCTCTGCGCCACGCGGGCCAGCGCCCGGCTGGCCATGACGATGAGCTTGCCGCCCAGCTTTTCGATGGCCTCCATCTGCTCTTCGTAGCCGCGGATCACGTCGTCCACCGACTTCACATCGTCGAGCACCAGATGGTCCGTTCCGCACCCCGATGCGACCAAGGCGCCGGGGCCGAAGTCGCGCGCCGCGTCAAGCGAGCGGCGGATCAGCTCCAGCGAGGTGGGCCAGTCCAGCCCCATGCCGCGCTGCGCGGTGTCCATGGCCTCGGCCACGCCCAGGCCCAATGACCACAGGTGGCGCCGATAGGCGATGGTGGCGTCCCAGTCCACGGCGCATTGCAGCCATGGGTCGATGGCGGCGAGCGGGTCGGCCACCACGTGGGCGGCCGAGTAGGCAATGCGGTTAAACGCCGCGCCCTGCTGCGGCGCCACCGGCGGGCGGCCTTGCAGGGTGTAGGGGCTGATGCGGCCATCGGCCGTGGGCAAGGGGAGGCTGAGGGCCATGGTCTGCTCGCAATATTTGAATGAAAATGGCCTCTAGCGCTTAACCTGTAAGCACTATTAGCTATCAAAATAGTAGTAAACGGCCTTATGCCGCCAGCGGCGCCACGTCCACCCAGCGGCGTTCCTTCCAGCTCTCCAGCGCGGCTTCGACCAGCTGCACGCCCTTGGCGCCTTCGGGCAGGGTCCAGCGGTACGGTGCGTCTTCCACCACGTGGCGGATGAAGTGCTCCCACTGGATCTTGAAGCCGTTGTCG
>SDXZ01000013.1 GCA_004210805.1 Acidovorax sp. | reverse complement strand
CATGGGGTGGGGCATGGTGGGTGGATTCTAGGGGGCGGGGGTACGCCGATCAGCCGTTGCAGGCCAGTGCCACGGTGCGCACGGCGGTGGCGTCGAGCGTGAGTCCGATGTGGTTGACGCCCGGGACCAGGGTCACGGGCACGGATTTGCCAGCCTTGGCAAAGGTGTCGGCAAGCCGGTCGGCGTAGAAGAGTTCATCGTTCTGCCCGGCCACGATGCAGACCTTGCCGCGGGCATTGCGGATGTCCAGCTCGTAGTCGCCTTGGGGGCGAAAGTTCATAGCCAGGGCGAACGAGTAGCTCGGCGTGAGGTTGGCGGCCGAGGCTTCGTCCAGCGCAAAGCGCAGCACCGGCAGGTGGTTCCACTGCGTGATACCCACGCGGTTGAGCAGGGTCAGCGCAATCAGCCTTGGTACACCCGCGGATGCCCAGCCGCCGCTGTCGGGCCGCGCCGTGGGGGCGTCCTGGTGCAGGAAGGGCGAGAGCAGAACGTAGCGGTCGAACAGCGCTTGCCGGTCACTGCCGGCAAAGCGCAGCGCAAAGCCGCCGCCGGCCGAAAAGCCCATGAGCGTCTGCGGACCGGCGTGGGGCACGGCGCGCACAAAGTCTTCGACGTCGTCTTCCATCTGGCCGATGTACGCCACCTGCCCGCGTGGCCCTGACTCGCCATGGCCCCGCATGTCGAGCGTCGCCACCGCAAACCCCTGGGCTGCCAGCGCCTGCGCCAGCACATGGGTGGACCGCGCGCGCGACGACGAGCCATGCACCAGCACCACGCGGCGTGGCGGTGTGCTGGCCGCGTCGCTGGCCGGTGCGTAGGCGTACCACGCCAGAGCAGTGCCGTCCCGGGCGGTGTAGCGCTGCGCCGGCGGCACGCCGCTGAAGTCCACCCCGTCGAAAGGCGTGTTGACGCTGGCCAGCGGCGTGATGTCCTTCGGGCCGCCCCACGCAATGGCAGCTGCAAGCGCTGCCAGGCAGACGGTCAGAACGATGAGGGGAATGAGCATGACGACAAGCCGGTGGCGCAAGGGTTTGGACGACTGTGACAGGGTGGTGGTCGTTGCAAGCAAGGCGAGTGTGGCAGCGGAGATGAGCAGCATGGCGGGGGCGGATGGGGGGTCTTTTTAATGCAGCCGGTCATCACGGCGTGCGGGATTGCAGCGGCTGCAAGTGCTGGGCGAAGAAGGCCACGATCTTGGTATCCACCTGCGCCAATTGGCTGCGGTCGAATCCAGGCGGGTCGATGAGCAGTTCGCGGGTGACGTCGCTGAGCAGGTGCAGCGGTGGCATGGGCGACAGCATCACCCCATGGCTCCCATCCGTGAAGTCGGCGATGTGGGTGCACCGGCCCTGGCAGGCGGCAAGCACGGCGCTGCTGTGAAAACGCGGGATCTGATTGACGTCCTTGCTGGCGGTGACCAGCCCGAGCGGGATGCGCGGTGCGGCGAGCGAGGCCATGTCGAAGTCGGCCGCAAAAGGCACGCTGGCAACGGCCGCATGCACGCGCGGGTCCTGGTAGGCCTGCTCGGCCGGATCGTCAAAGCGCATGCGGATCACGCCCAGCGCCACCGCCTTCTTGAGGCCGTCGAACAGGTTGCCGCGCAGCCGCGTGAACGAGCCCACGCAGGAAGAAAAGTCGTCTGCAATGTGCGCGTCGCAGTGCTGTTTGAACCGCGCAGGCGACCAGCGGCCGCCCGCAAAGGTCAGCGCCGTGTGACCCCCGGCAGAGCCTCCAAACACGCCGACCTTGTCCAGCGCCAACAGCGGCGCCAAGCGGCTGTCCTGCGCGATGGCATCTACCGCGCGCGACACCTCACCGGGGCGGCGCTTCCAGCTGTCGGGGCCGGGCGTGGACGGGTCTTTGGAGTTGTCGCCCGCGTGCTCCGGCAAGGCCACCACGAAGCCCGCCGCCACCAGGGCATGGGCCAGGTCGGTATGCACCCAGGGGTTGCCACCCGAGCCGTGCGTGATGACAACAAGGCGGCCGTTGCCGCGCATCGGCTCTGCCTGGTGGGCGAGTTGCAGGGTGAATGCTGCCCGCTGCACGGCCTGGTCGGCAGCGGCCGTGGGGTAAAACACGGTGACAGGGCCATCGCCCTGCAGGCCGGGCAGCTCCGTGAGGCCGGTGCCGGCATGGCTGGCGGTCGGCATGAAGGCGGCGGTCGCGGCAGCGAAGGCCAGCAGGCCGGATGCCAGCTGTTGCAGAAGGGTTTGTGCGACTGGGTGGGTCATGGCGGGCTTTGGTGAGTGGTTCAGGAGCGATTGCCCTGCGCTGCCGTCAGGCGGTCCCGCTCGGCCTGGACCATGCGTTCGTGCAGGCCAGAGCCGCCTGCCAACACAAACACTATGGCGCCGTGCACCGCCAGCCCGATGCCCCAGCCCACGGCAGGGAAGACGGCCCAGTGGCGGCCGCTGGCGGCCGACAGGGTGATCAAGAGCAGATTGACCAGCAGGTAGATGCCGGCGTGCATGTACCAGCCCAGCTTGGCGCCTGCGCGCCCCGTTGAACACGCCGTACAGGGCCGAGATCTGCAGTGCAAAGCTGGCATCCCGGGCCAGCGACGGCTGCATGGCCAGTTCGACACCCACGAAATACTTGGTCAGGAAGATGCCCAGGATGAGCACCAGCGGCATGGCGCTGCCCGGGATATGGAAGCTGCGCGCAGACGCGGTGTAGCGCGTGCCTTCGGGTGCGGTGGGCTGAAACCACAGGGCCAGCGCCGTGATCACCGCTGCGGCCAACAGCCATGCGCCCACGGCCTGCGCCGCCGTCTGGCCCGAGGCGCCAAACGCCGACACCACGCCCGCTGCCGAGAAGACGGCCATGCCCAAGGGCATGAGCAGGATGCGGCGCAAGCCGGCGCGGCGGTCGCGCAGCTGGCTTGCGCCCAGCGCCACCAGGGCAGCCAGCAGGCCCCAGACCCAGTACGGGGTGTGTGAAACGACCTGGATCAGCGACTGGGGCTGGTGAACAACCATATTGATCAGCATGGGGAATTCCTTGGGATATGGGGGGAACGGATGGGGCTGGCTCAGATCACGCCCAGCGTGGACCAGAGCGAGTGCCCCAGAAAACGCCCGGGGAGCAGCGTGAACCCGCCGGCGACCACGCAGGCGCCGATGTAGACGCGCTGCATGACCTTGCGGTGGCCGACGATGTTGCGCCGGGCCAGGTAGACAAATGACATCACCAGCATGCCCAGCGTCAGCGGGATCAGCAGATGGATGAGCCCGAAGCTCCCCAAGCGCGGGCCGTTGCCGCCGTTGATGAAAATTGCCGAGACGGCAGCGGCGACCATCAGCGTGACCCAGGCATACCCGGCGGCACGGTGCAGGCGGGGGCGCTGGGTGGCGCCCTTGCGGGCCCACAGTGCGATGGGGCCGATGGCGGTGGCAGCCAGCGCGGCGGCGAGGTGGATGGCGATGACGGGGGTGAGTTGCATGGGTTGCTCCTGGCGCGTTCGATGGAGCGGACTGTGCCGGCCGCCGCCCGTGGCAGCCAGCGCCTTGCGACGAAATGCGCCAACACCGCCGCGAAATGCAGCAGCGCGGCGGGAGTTGCAGCGGGTTTGGCTCTGTGCAGGGGGAGGTGGGGACCAACGTCCCGCCTGCGGGGGGGGCTGTTTAACCCCCAGGTTTACTTTTCTTCGCACGCCGTTCAAGACAGAGCCTGAAATGAACCTCTACGATCCGGTACGGCGCGGGCCCGGCGTTGGGGCGTACTGCCACGCCGAGCCAGCCGGCCCGCAGCCCAGAACACAAATCAGGACCGTCATGAACCCGCCAGAAGTCAACGCGCCCCCACCACCCGCCATCCCACCCGCGCCACAAGCCAAGCCGCCACGCCGCTCCCGCTGGTTGGGCAGCCTGGTGGCCCTGGTGCTGGTGGGACTGGTTGGCGGTGCCGCCTGGTACCTGGTCAACCGGGCCAACAGCGACAGCAGCGAAGGGCCCCCCGGCAGGGGCGGGCCTGGGGGCGGGCGCGCCATGGTCACAGTAGGGGACGCGGTCGCCCGCAAGGCCGATCTGCCGGTCATCGTCGATGCGCTGGGCACGGTGATCCCGGCCACCACGATTGCCCGCCAGGATGTCGACACCCAGGCGGCGCTGGTCAAGCAGCTGGAAGGCACGGTGATGACCGACAAGGCCCAGGAAGGCACGGCGCGGCTGAACCTGGACTACACCCGCATCACCTCGCCCGCCACCGGGCGCATCGGCTTGCGCGCGGTGGACCCGGGCAACTACGTGACCTCGGGCGACGCCACCGGCATTGCCACCATCACCCAGGTGGCGCCTATCGACGTGCAGTTCTCTGTGCCGCAGGACCGGGTCGGAGACATCCGCGCAGCCCAGGGCGAGGCGGGCACGCTGGCCGTGACGGCGCTGGACCGTGGGCGCAAGGCCGAGCTGGGCAAGGGCCAGTTCTCCACGCTCGACAACCAGGTGGACACGACCACCGGCACCGTCAAGGCCAAGGCGCGTTTCGACAACGCCGACGGGGCGCTGTTCCCCAACCAGTTCGTGAACGTGCAACTGCTGCTGCGCAATGTGCCCGCGGTGGTGGTGCCGGTGACGGCGGTGCGCACCGGGGCCAATGGCGACTATGTGTATGTCATCAACGAGGACCGCACGGTGTCGCTGCGCAAGGTCAAGCGCGGGCAGGCTACCGTGGGGCTGATGGCGATCGCCGAAGGTTTGACCGAAGGCGAGCGTGTGGTGACCGAAGGCGGCGACCGATTGCAGGATGGCATGGCCGTGCAGCTGCCTGGCGCGCAGGCCGTCCGCGCACCGCGCGCGGGGGCCAGCGGGCCGCGCAGCGGGGCATCGGGCCCGCGCGGGGAGCGTGGCGAACGTGGAGAGGGCGGCCAGCGCCGCCAGCGTCCTCCTCAGAATCCCTGAGCGCGAATCGACACCATGAGTCCTTCGCGTCCGTTCATTGAGAGGCCCGTGGCCACCGCGCTGCTGATGGTCGCCATCGTGCTGGCCGGGCTGGTGGGCTTCCGCTTTCTGCCGCTGTCGGCCTTGCCCGAGGTGGACTACCCCACCATCCAGGTGCAGACGCTGTACCCCGGCGCGAGCCCTGAGGTGATGAGCCGCACGGTGAGTGCGCCGCTCGAGCGCCAGTTTGGCCAGATGCCGGGGCTGGAGCGCATGGCGTCGACCAGTGCCTCCGGCGTGTCCATCATCACGCTGCAGTTCGGCCTGGGGCTGGCGCTGGATGTGGCCGAGCAGGAGGTCCAGGCGGCCATCAACGCCGGGAATTCGCTGCTGCCAGCCGACCTGCCCGCACCGCCGGTGTACGCCAAGGTCAACCCCGCTGATGCGCCGGTGCTCACCCTGGCCATCAGCTCCGAGACCATGCCGTTGACCGAGGTGCAGAACCTGGTGAACACGCGCCTGGCGCAAAAGATCAGCCAGGTGACGGGTGTGGGGTTGGTGTCGCTCGCGGGCGGTCAGCGCCCTGCAGTGCGCATCCAGGCCGACAGCAAGGCGCTGGCGTCGTACGGCATTGGCCTCGATACGTTGCGCACCGCCATCACGTCGGCCAACGCCAACAGCGCCAAGGGCAGCTTTGACGGGCCCCAGCGCTCCTACACCATCAATGCCAACGACCAGTTGCTGACGGTGGACGACTACAAGAACCTCATCGTGTCGTGGCGCAACGGTGCACCGGTACGGATGCTGGAGGTCGCGCGGGTGGTGGACAGCGCCGAGAACAACCGGCTGGGCGCCTGGGCGGGGACCAACAGCGGCAGCCAACCACGCGAAGCGGGGAATGGCGAGGCGACAGTCACTCCCGCCATCATCCTCAATGTGCAGCGGCAGCCCGGCGCCAACGTCATCGCTACGGTGGACAGCATCAAGAAGCTGCTGCCCGAGCTGCAGGCAGGCCTGCCCGCATCGCTCAAGGTGCAGGTGCTGTCCGACCGTACGACCGGCATCCGTGGGTCCGTCCACCATGTGGAACTGGAGCTGATGCTTGCCGTGCTGATGGTGGTGCTGGTGATCTTTTTCTTCTTGCACAGCGTGCGGGCCACCGTGATCGCCAGCCTGGCCGTGCCCATCTCGCTCATCGGCACCTGCGGGGTGATGTACCTGCTGGGCTACAGCCTGAACAACCTGAGCTTGATGGCGCTGACGATTGCCACCGGCTTTGTGGTGGACGACGCTATCGTGATGATCGAGAACATTGCGCGCTACCTGGAGGAGGGCGAGCCGCCGTTCCAGGCGGCGCTCAAGGGTGCGACACAGATCGGGTTCACCATCATTTCGCTCACGGTGTCGCTGATTGCGGTGTTGATTCCGCTCTTGTTCATGAGCGACGTGGTCGGCCGCCTGTTCCGCGAGTTCGCGGTCACGCTGGCCATCACTATTCTGATTTCTGGTGTGGTGTCTCTCACGCTGGTGCCGATGATGGCTGCGCGTTGGCTGCGGCCCGAACCTGTGGGCGGACAGCGCGGCGTGGCCGGCCGCATCAACCGCGGGTTCGAGCGCGTGATCGCGGGCTATGACCGCTGGCTGCACTGGGTGCTGCGCCACCAGGGCGCCACCTTGGTGGTGGCGGTGCTCACGCTGGCGCTGACTGCGCTGCTGTATGTGGTCATCCCCAAGGGCCTGTTCCCTACGCAGGACACGGGCCAGTTGCAGGCGCGCATCGAGGCATCGCAAGACGTCTCATACGACCGCATGAGCCAGCTGCAGCAATCCGCCGTGCGCGCGATTTTGGAAGACCCGGATGTGCAGTCGCTCAGCTCCTTCGTGGGCGTGGACGCGGCCAACAACACCATGCTCAACGCCGGGCGCATGCTGATCAACCTGAAACCCGAGCGCGACGGCCAGGAGGCGATCATGCAGCGCCTGCGCGAGCGCGTGCGGTCGGTGGCGGGCGTCACGCTGTACCTGCAGCCCACGCAGGACCTGACGATCGACGCCGAGACCGGACCCACCGAATACCGCGTGTCCGTCGGCGGAGTGGACTCGGCCCAGGTGAATGAATGGACCCGCAAGCTGGTCGAGCGCCTGAAAACGGAGCCCAAGGTGCGCAACGCCACCACCGACGCCGGCGCCCAGGGCCTGTCAGCGTATGTCGACATCGACCGCGACACGGCGTCGCGCCTGTCGGTGACGGCCAGCACCGTGGACGACACGCTCTACAGCGCGTTTGGCCAGCGCATCGTCTCCACCATCTTCACCGAGACCAACCAGTACCGGGTGATCCTGGAGGCGCAGCAAGAGCAGCTCAACACCCCCGAGTCTCTGGGCACGCTGCAGCTGCGCACGGGGGGCGGCACGCCGACCCCGTTGTCTGCCGTGGCCACCATCCGCGAGCAGCTGGCACCTCTGCAGATCACCCGGGTGGCGCAGTACCCTGCCGCCACGCTGGGGTTCGACAAGGCCGAGGGCGTCTCCCTGGGCACGGCGGTGGACGCAATCCGCGCGGCTGCCAAGGACATCGGCATGCCGCCCGGGCTGTCGATGGAGTTCCTGGGTGCTGCGGGCGCGTACGAGAAATCGCTCTCCAGCCAGTTGTGGCTCATCCTGGCCGCGATGGTGTGCGTGTACATCGTCCTGGGCGTGCTGTACGAAAGCTATATCCACCCGGTGACGATCCTTTCTACCTTGCCGTCTGCAGGTGTGGGCGCGCTGCTGGCGCTCATGGTGTCGGGCAACGACCTGGGGGTGATCGGCATCATCGGCATCATCCTGCTCATCGGCATCGTCAAGAAGAACGCGATCATGATGATCGACTTCGCCATCGACGCCGAGCGCAACCAGAACATGCCGCCGCAGCAGGCGATCCACCAGGCGGCGTTGCTGCGTTTTCGCCCGATCCTGATGACGACGCTGGCGGCGCTGTTTGCGGCACTGCCGCTGATGCTGGGCTGGGGCGAAGGTGCAGAGTTGCGCCGGCCGCTGGGCCTGGCGATTTTTGGCGGGCTCATCCTGAGCCAGATGCTCACGCTCTTCACCACGCCGGTGATCTACCTCGCGTTTGACCGCCTGGGCCGGCGCGTCACGGGCCGTGGTACAGCCGCCGCGCCCGTGCAGCCGGGGGATGTGCGATGAATCTGTCGCGCCCCTTTGTCGAGCGGCCGGTGGCCACAGTGCTGCTCACCATCGGCATTGCGCTGGCGGGCATTGCGGCGTTTTTTGTGTTGCCGGTCTCGCCGCTGCCGCAGGTGGACTATCCGGCCATTTCGGTGTCGGCCAGCCTGGCGGGCGCAAGCCCCGAGACCATGGCCACCAGTGTCGCGACGCCGCTGGAGCGGCGGCTGGGCGTGATCCCGGGCGTCAATGAAATGACCTCGTCGAGCTCCAACGGCTCGGCCCGGGTGAGCTTGCAGTTTGACCTCAACCGCAACATCGACGCAGCCGCGCGCGAAGTCCAGGCGGCCATCAACGCTGCGCGCGCAGACCTGCCCGCCACGCTGCGCAGCAACCCCACCTACCGCAAGCGCAATTCGGCCGCCTCGCCGGTGATCATTCTGGCCCTCACGTCCAAGACGCGGTCGCCGGGCGAGATCTACGACGCCGTCTCTAACGTGGTGAGCCAGCGCCTGTCGCAAGTGGACGGCGTGGGCGAGGTGGAAATCGGCGGCGGGTCGCTGCCGGCCGTGCGGGTGGAGCTGCTGCCGTTTGCGCTGAACCGCTACGGCATCAGCACCGAGGATGTGCGCGCTGCCATCCAGGCCTCCAACGCCAACCGGCCCAAGGGCGCCATCGAAGGTGACGGCCGCCGGCTGCAGATCTACACGCCGTCCCCGGCGCGCAAGGCGGCCGAGTACCAATCGCTGATCGTCGCCTGGCGCAACAACGCGGCCGTGCGCTTGGGGGACGTGGCACGCGTGGTGGACGGTGTGGAAAACCGCCGCACGGTGGGGCTGTTCAATGGCGACCCCGCCATCATCGTGCTGGTCACGCGCCAGCCGGGCGCCAACATCATTGAGACCGTGGACAGCGTGCGGGCCCTGCTGCCCGAGTTGCAGGCGCAATTGCCGCAGGACATTCAGGTGGCGGTGGCGTCGGACAGCACCAACACCATCCGCTCGTCGCTGCACGAGATCGAACTCACGCTCATGGTGTCGATTGCGCTCGTGGTGCTGGTCGTGGGGCTGTTTCTGCGCAAGGCGCGGGCCACGGTGATCCCGGCGGTGGCCACGGTGGTGTCGCTGCTGGGCACCTTCGGCGTGATGTACTTCCTGGGCTTCAGCCTCAACAACCTGAGCCTGATGGCGCTGACAGTCGCTACAGGATTCGTGGTGGACGATGCCATCGTGGTGCTCGAGAACACCATGCGCCACATCGAAGCCGGCATGGGCCGCCTGGAGGCCGCGCTGCAGGGCGCGCGCGAGGTAGGCTTTACGGTGTTGTCGATCAGCCTCTCGCTGGTGGCGGTGTTCATTCCGCTGCTGTTCATGGACGGGCAGGTCGGGCGGCTGTTCCGCGAATTTGCGGTCACCTTGTCGGTGGCCGTGATGATCTCGCTGGTCATCTCGCTCACCACCACGCCCATGATGTGCGCCTGGCTGCTGCGCGCGCACGACCCGGCCAACGACAAGCCGCCGTCGCGCATGGCCCGTTGGGCCGAGCGTGGCTATGACGGTGTGCTGCGCGTCTACGAGCGCAGCCTGGACTGGGCGCTGGCCAGCAAGGCGCTGGTGGTGCTCATCCTGCTGGCGGTGATCGGCCTCAATGTGTACCTGTTCGCCAAGATCCCCAAGGGCTACTTCCCCGAGCAGGACAACGGCCAGCTCAACGCCGGCCTGCGCGCCGACCAGAGCATTTCGTCCGAAGCGCTGGCGCGCAAGCTGCGCGAGGCGGTCGAGATCATCCGCAAGGACCCTGCCGTGGACACGGTGGTGGGTTTTTCGGGCGGCAGCCGGGCCGGGGGCGGGTTCATGTTCGTGAACCTCAAGCCTTTGAGCCAGCGCACCGACACCACACCCGCCGTCATCGCGCGGCTTCGGCCGCAGCTCAACCAGATCACCGGGCTGCGCGTGTTCCTGAACCCGGTGCAGGACCTGCGCATGGGCGGGCGCTCGAGCAACTCGACCTACCAGTACACGCTCAAGAGCGACAACATGGCCGACCTCAAGCTGTGGGCCGGCAAGCTGGCCGATCGCCTCAAGGACGAGCCGCTGCTCAAGGATGTGGACACGGACCAGGCCGAAAACGGTGTCGAGACCTACGTCGAGGTCGACCGCGCCAGCGCCTCGCGCCTGGGGGTCAGCGCCTCGGCCGTCGACAACGCGCTGTACAACGCGTTCGGTCAGCGGTCCGTGGCCACGATCTACGGCGAGCTCAACCAGTACGCCGTCATCATGGAATGGGCGCCCGAGTACACGCGCGGGCCGCCGGCCCTGAAGGACATCTACGTGGCGGCCAACCCGACGGGCGCCACCGGCACGGCCGCCAATCCGGGCCAGCGCGGTGCATCCACCGGCCAGGTGATCAGCACCACGCCCTCCACCATGGTGCCGCTCAGTGCCATTGCGCGGGTGGTGGAGCGGGCCTCGCCCACGTCCATCAGCCACCAGGACGGCGAACTGGCCACGACGGTCTCGTTCAACATCGACCCCGGCACGACGCTCGGCCAGGCCCGTCAGGTGATCGAGCAGGCCGAGGCCGACATCGCCATGCCGACCAATGTGCGTGGCACCTTCCAGGGCACGGCGCTCAGCGCCCAGCAATCGCAAGGCCAGCAGCTGTTCTTGATCATCACCGCCATCGTGGTGATCTACATCGTGCTGGGCATCCTGTACGAAAGCCTGATCCATCCGATCACGGTGCTCACCACCTTGCCGTCCGCCGGGGTGGGGGCCGTGCTGGCGCTGCTGCTGTTCAACATGCAGTTCACCATCATTGCGTTGATCGGCGTGTTCCTGCTCATTGGCATCGTAAAGAAGAACGCCATCATGATCATCGACTTTGCACTGGACGCCGAGCGGGCCCGTGGGCTCTCGGCCCTGGAGGCCGTGCGCGAGGCCTGCATATTGCGCTTTCGGCCCATCCTGATGACCACCATGGCTGCTGCGCTCGGTGCGTTGCCGCTGGCCATTGGGTTTGGCCAGGGCTCCGAGCTGCGCCAGCCGCTGGGGGTGGCGATCATCGGCGGCCTCATTGCCAGCCAGCTGCTTACCTTGCTGACCACGCCCGTGGTCTATGTGCTGCTCGACAAGCTGCGCACGCCCGCGCCCAATGAACAACACCTGAGCCGCGCTGCAGCCCAGAGCGCCGCCACCTGATTGCGTCCCATGCCCTTCCGATCCCTATCCCTGACCCCTTGCGCCGCGTCGGTACGCACGGCCTGCGCAGGCGCCGCGCTGGCGCTGCTGGTGGGCTGCGCGGCCACCACGCCTTACCAACAGCCCGACATGCCGGTGCCTGCCGCTTTCAAGGAGGCTGGCGCCACCTGGGCACCGGCGGCACCGGCCGACGCGCTGGACCGCGGGCCGTGGTGGGAGCTGTTTGGCGACGCCGAACTGAACCGGCTGGCGGAGCAGGTGCAGCTGTCCAACCAGAACATCGCCGCGGCCGTGGCCGCCTATGCGCAGGCGCAGGCGGTGGTGCGGCAGCAGCGTGCGGGGCTGTTCCCTTCGGTGGGCCTTTCGGGCGGCGCGACCCGGACGGGCGGCGAGGGCGCAAGTCGCTCGGGCACGACCACACAGGCGTCGCTGGGCGTGGACTGGGCGCCCGACTTGTGGGGCCGCCTCGCCAGCGGCGTGAACAACGCCCAGGCCAGCGCGCAGGCCAGCGAGGCCGATCTGGCTTCAGCGCGGCTCTCGGCCGTGGGCACCTTGGCGTCTGCGTACTTTCAGCTGCGCGAGGCAGATGCAGAAATCGAACTGCTGGAGGCCACCGTAGAGGGCTATGAGCGCAGCCTGCAAATCGCGAAGAACCGCTACGCCGCGGGCGTCGTTGCCCAGACCGATGTGCTGCAGGCGCAGACGCAGCTGGCCAATGCACGCGCGGACCTTGCCACCGCGCGCCAGAACCGCGCGCGCTTCGAGCACGCCATTGCGGTGCTGACGGGGCGGGCGCCTGCGGACTTTGCGCTGGCGCGCGCCCAGTGGGTGGCATCGGTGCCCGACGTGCCGCTCGGCGTGCCTTCGACGCTGCTGCAGCGCCGGCCCGACATCGCCGCGGCGGAGCGCGCCGTGGCCGCTGCCAATGCGCAGATCGGGATCCAGCGCGCGGCGTACTTCCCGAGCTTGAGCCTGGGGGCCTCATTGGGCAGCGGCGGCACCAGCGTGGCCGACCTGTTCAAGGCGTCCACGCTGGTGTGGTCGCTGGGCTTGTCGGTGGCGCAAACCATTTTTGACGCGGGCGCGACCACGGCCCGGGTCGACGAGGCCAAAGCGGGGCGCGACGGCCGCGTGGCCAACTACCGCCAGACGGTGCTGACGGCCTTCCAGACCGTGGAAGACCAGCTTACTGTGCTGCGCACGCTGCAGGAGCAGGAGCCGCTGCGGCGCGAGGCCGTGTCGGCGGCTGAACGCACGGCGCAGCAGCTGCTCAACCGCTACCGGGAGGGCCAGGTGGGCTATACCGATGTGGTCACGGCGCAGGCCTCGGCGCTGTCGGCGCAGCGCGCGCTGCTGCAGCTGCAGGTCAACCGCCAGCTGGCGGCGGTCACGCTGGTGCAGGCGCTGGGCGGCGGTTGGCAGGCGCCGTGGAAAGCGCCGGAGCAGGTGCAGCCACCCGTGCAGTAACCGTTGCCGCACCAAGCGCAGGCCTGGGGAGGCGCGTGCCCGCAGGGCATATACTCCTGTTTTGATAGCTGCTAGCGCATATGTGATAAGCGCTAGAGCCCTATTTGACTCAAATTTTCTCTCAAGGAGTGCGCGTGGACGTTCTATTGCTGGTCAAGGCCGCCATCATGGGCGTGGTCGAGGGCCTGACCGAGTTCCTGCCGATCTCCTCCACGGGACATCTGATCCTTGCTGGCTCGCTGCTGGGTTTCGACGATGCCAAGGCCAAGGTGTTCGACATCGCCATCCAGACCGGCGCGATCTTCGCGGTGATCCTGGTGTACTGGCAGAAAATCCGCGACACGCTGGTGGCGTTGCCCACCGAGCGCCAGGCCCAGCGTTTAGTCCTCAACGTGCTGATCGGCTTCCTGCCTGCGGTGGTGCTGGGCCTGCTGTTCGGCAAGATGATCAAGGCGCATCTGTTTACGCCGGTCGTGGTGGCCAGCACCTTTATCGTGGGCGGCTTCATCATCCTGTGGGCCGAGCGCCGCCCCCAGTCCGCCACGCGCATCCAGACGGTGGACGAGATGACGCCGCTCGATGCGCTCAAGGTCGGCCTCGTGCAATGCCTGGCCATGGTGCCGGGCACCAGCCGCAGCGGCTCCACCATCATCGGCGGCATGCTGCTCGGTCTGTCACGCAAGGCGGCGACCGACTTTTCGTTCTTCCTGGCCATCCCCACGCTGATCGGCGCGGGCGTGTACAGCCTGTACAAGGAGCGCGCGCTGCTGTCGGCGGCCGACCTGCCGATGTTCCTCACCGGGCTGGTGTTTTCGTTCTTCAGCGCCTGGCTGTGTGTGCGGTGGCTGTTGCGCTACATCAGCACGCACAGCTTTGTGCCGTTTGCGTACTACCGCATCGTGTTCGGCATCGTGGTGCTGGTGACGGCGTGGACCGGGTGGGTGCAGTGGGCTGATTGAGCCAGAGCCCCCGGCTGTGCTGGGCGCGGCCGGCAGCGGTTGAGGGCAGGTGATTGTCGGAAGTGATAAGCTGCTATTGACATACTGTTACCCAGGGTGCCTCCCGCCGGGGCGTTCGCCGCATGATGCAAGACGAGCCCAAGTTGCCGCAGTCTCCCGATGTTGTCTGCAAGGATTCCTGGTCCCAGGCGGAACTGCTTGAGCTGATCACCCGCAGCGCGGGTGCCACCATGGCGGTGGTGGACCGCCGTCTGACCGTGATCTATGCCAACGACGAATATGCGCGGTGGTTTGGCACCGTACCCGAGCAGTTGGTCGGCAAGTCTCTGCCCGAGGTATACGGCGAAGTGGAATGCAACCGCTTCATGCCCTTTGTCGAGCGCGTGCTGGCGGGCGAGCGGGTGCAGTACCAGCGCCTGCTGCGCACCCCTTACGGCTTTGACGAGTGGCGCACCATCTGCCTGACCCCCTGGCACAACCCGCAAGGATCCATCGACGGTTTCATTGCCACCGCGCTCGACGTGCATGAACTGCAGGTCACCATGAACGCGCTGCGTGCCGCCAATCAGCGGCTGTCCTCCCACATGGAAAACAGCCCGCTCGCCGTGCTGGAAATGGACCACAACCTGAGGCTGTTGCATTGCTCGCAACGTGCCGTACAGCTCATGGGCTGGCTGCATGTGGCGGGACTGGAGGGCCGGTTGCTGACCGAACTCGTGGACCTGTCGCCCCAGCAGGGCGGGCTTGATGGAGCCTTGCAGCGCCTGCAGTCGGGGCAGGAGTCGCAAAACCGCGCGGAAACTAGCTTTGTGCGTGACGATGGCACCGAGGTGCATTGCGAGTGGTTCAACTCCGCGCTGACCGATGCACAGGGGCAGGTGACATCGATCATGGCCCTGGTGCAGGACGTCTCGGCCAAGATCCAGATTGCGCGCCAGCAGCACTATCTGGCCAATCACGACTCCCTCACGGGCCTGTTCAATCGTGCGGCCTTTCAGGGCCGTCTTGAACAGGCCCTGAGCCATGCGCGGCACGGCGCAGGTTCTGTGGCGTTGCTGTTCATCGATCTGGACGGCTTCAAGCGCATCAATGATGCCGAAGGCCACCGCGCAGGGGACGAAGTGCTGCGCCTCGTGGCCCAGCGCATTGCCAGTACGGTGCGTTCGGGCGACACCATGGCGCGCCTGGGGGGCGATGAATTCCTGGTCATGCTGGACCAGGATGTCACCCGCGACGTGACGGACACGATTGGCCACCGAATCATTGAAGCCCTGCACCAGCCGATGGCCGTGGAGGGGCGGGATCTGCGCATCGGAGCCAGCATCGGCGTGGCAATGCACCCTCCGCTGGAGTGCGATATCGATGCCCTGATGAGCCGTGCCGACCAGGCGATGTATTCAGCCAAGCGGGCAGGCAAAGGCCGGCTCCACTACGCCGAAGCCCTTGAGCCTTGACGTAGCTGCGTCGCGATGTCGGTGTGGACCTGTTCCGGACCCCGGGGCCACGGGGGGCGACACTGCAGGCCCGGGAGCGGCACCGAGGGCCTTTTTCCTAGTCGCTTGAGTGTGGCAGCCGGATGCTCTGCTGAAAGTGAAAGAAGTTCGTGGGATCGTATTGCGCCTTGACGTTCTGCAGCCTCGGGTAGGCGGGGCCCCAATAGGCTGAAGCAAAGTCCTGCAGACGCGCATCCGGGTAGTTCTGGTACACATGCCCGTTGAGGAATGGCCTGGCCAGGTCCATGAACCCCTCGAGCCAGGCTTCCATCACGGTCCGCTCGTCCGCATTGGTCCAGAACACATCCACCACCAGATCGGCGTCAGCGTAGCGGTGGATGAAGGCGCTGTCGGCTACCGGATAGCGGTTGATCGCGCCGCCATAGGGCTCCAGGTAGGCCAGCGACCAGGGGTTGGGCGAGGTTTTGAAGTAGTCGATGATGCGCTGCCAGTCTGCCGTGGACAGCGGCACGCCGATGTAGCCGGTGGACTTGGTTTCCGCCACGCCGTCCGGCAGGTTGTCGGGCAGTGTGTAGGGATGGTCTTCCAGCCAGACGTTCATTTCCGGGTAAGTCCCCGTCTTGTCCACCAGCAGCTGGGCGCTGGGCACGGCCAGCAGAGGCGCAATGGCAAGCAGGCCTTCCTCACGCGTGCCGCAGTACATGCCTTGCACCATGTAGACCGGCACACCGTTCTGGTAGCCCAGGTTCATCATGTAGCCCAGCGCATCGGGCGCGCCGGTTTTCATGAACTGGTTTTGCATCAGTGTCAGCACCTGCGCCGCGTGGGCTTCGTCCCAGCTGATGGCCCAGGCCCAGACCTGGTCGAGGCGTTGCATGCGGTAGGTGACCTGCAGCAGCACACCAAAGTTGCCGCCAGTGCCGCCGCGCATCGCCCAGTACAGGTCGGCGTGATTGCCAGCGCTGGCGGTGATGATCGAGCCGTCGGCCAGCGCTACGCGGAAGGATTCCACCACGTCCGACTGGATGCCGAACGCACGGGACGTATAGCCGTAGCCCCCGCCCTGCACAAACCCGCCCACGCACACGCTGCCGCAGGCGCCGGTAGGCACGTGCCAGCCCGTGTTGTTCATCGCCCCATTGAAGCGGTCAAAGTCGGTGCCGGGCAGCACATGCACACGCTCGCGATCGGGGTCCAGCACGACGCCTTTCATGTCGCTCAGGTCTACCACCATGCCGCTGTTGACCGAATACCCCGCCGTGCTGTGGCCGCCACAGCGCACGGCAACCCACAGGTCGTAGGTCCGTGCGACTGCGATGCATTCAAGGACGTCGTTCTCGCAGGCGCAGTACACGATGATTTCTGGATAGGCCTGGAAAGCGGGGTTGGACTCCTGCCGCGCGTCGTTGTAGTCCGGGCTCGTCGGCACGACGATGCGGCCTGCGATGCGCATTTCCAGTGCGGCGAGGGCCTCCCACGCGACGGCCGGGGCTGGGATTTTGGAGGGGGCTGTGGCGGTTTTTTGGGCTGCAAGCACACGAAACTGTGCGACACGAGCGTCTTTGGCGATGCGGGCAGGACTCTTGCGATGGGCCATGGCAAACGGTTCCTTTGTAAAAAAGCGCGAAGCGTAGTGTGGTCTTGCATGCTTGACGGCACACTTAAAACCGATGGATTTTTGGTCAGAGCGAGGCGCAAACCACAGCGATACCCGTGGGTGTCGCGCGGATTTGCAACGCAGCCCTGGCCGAAAAGACGCGGTTTTAAGTGCCGGATAGCATGCAACACCACACTAGGGTGTATCCGAAGCCCCGTGCTTTGACCAGTTCGAATTTGCCCAGGTTGCCTGGCCGGGGCATCGCCACTGGCGCACTGGTTTGGCGCGCAGCTCAGGCGGACGACAGCGCTAGGTCGCCACCGGTATTGCGCCGCAGGCAGAACTTGCCGCCTTGTTTTCCGCTGTACATCGCGGCGTCTGCGAGCTTGATCAGACCGATGGCGTCGTTGCTGTCATCGGGCGCAATCGCGTAGCCGATGGTCAAGCCCACATCCACCTGCACATTGCCCAAAGAGAAGGGCGAGCGGAACGCATTCAGCAGCTTGTGCCCCAGCTCCTCGGCCTGCTGCGCGCTCCCCAGGTGGCCGGCCATCACCACGAAGTCGTCGCCGCCCAGGCGTGCCACCAGGTCGCTTTGGCGCACGTGTCCCTGCAGGCGCCGCGTGACCGCCACCAGCAATTCATCGCCCACGTCGTGCCCGTGCTGGTCGTTGACGGGCTTGAAGCCGTCGAGGTCCATCACGTACACGGCCAGCAGCTTTTCGGGCCCGCAGCGGGGCAGGGCAGTCGCCAGCGCAATGTTCAATCCGCGCCGGTTGAGCAACCCCGTGAGGGGGTCGGTGTGCGCCAGCGAGCGCATGGCGTCGCGTTCGCGGTTGGCATGAATGGCTTCCCCGCGCAGCGCCTTGGTGCGCAAGCCCAGCACGCGCATGAACAGCAGCATGTCGAGGGTCGCGCCGAACTCAAACGAATGCAGAGTCCAGAAGTTCGCCGGCACCCAGCCGCGGATCACACCAATCACCGTGGCCGTGGCCGCAAAGTAGATCACCCAGGCGAGCAGCAGGCTGGTGCCCACCGGGTCACCCCGGCGCGCCCGGCGCACGGCGCCCGGGATGCCCATGAGCGCCGGCATCAGGCCCAGGATGCTGACGATGGCTGCCACCGCCGGGATGCTCAACACGTCCAGCGCATGGATGAATGCCAGCAGCACGCAGAGCAAAGCACCCCCGCGCATCATGAGCAGCAGACGGCTTTGGGGGCGGTCGCCGACCAGGGCCTGGCTGATGAAGAGAAACGAGCCACACGTGGCCATCAGGGCCGAGAGGCCTGCCGCGTGCACCTCGAACCATGCGTTGTCTTGCCAAAGGTATTGGGCGCCCAGCCCAAAAAAATGAAGCGAAAAGAGCAGGCTGCCGGTGAGCAGCAATGCGTACTGGATGAACAGCACCTCGCGCAGGTTGATCCATTGCGCCAGGCTGTAGATCAACAGGCACAGCGCCAGTCCGGTGAGCAGGCCTTGCAGCATCTGCTCATTCATGGCAGCGCTGTGCCAGGCGGCGGGCTTGTTGAGCGTGATGGGCAGCACCATCGCGCCGGTCGTCTCCACGCGCAGCAGCAACTCGTAGTGGTGCCCCGGCTGCATGGTGAGCGGAAGGGCGTGCGAGCGGGTGCGCAGCGGACGCTGTGAGAAAGGTTGCAGGCTGCCCAGCGTGGCCTGCTGGGTGACGTGGCCGCCGTGGGTCAGGTAGACCTCGATTCGCTGGAGCACGGGGTAGTCGATATCCAACACTCACATGCCGTCTGAGGTCGGTGCCACAGCGACCGGCACGCGCAGCCACACTGCGTCAGTCTGCACGCCCAGCGTCCCGCTGCTGCGAGGTGGGGCGGCAAACTCGGGGGTTCGCGCGATGACGTTCTGGATCGACAGCACGCGTGAAGCATCGTTCAGGATGCTGACCGCCGGCCAGGCGTGGTGCAGCGGCATGTCATCGCGCAGCTCGATGCGGTTGGCATCCGCCCAGGCGCTGTGGCTCGATGCCAGCAGAATCAGCAGCACACAGCCCGCCATCCAGCGTCTCATGAGTGCAGGCAACCGTGGGGCCTGCTGCGAAAGGAGCGCGGGGCGCATGGTGGATCGACGCTCAGGCTGTATAGGAAGCCGGTAGAGGCTTGGGGCTGTTTGCGAAGGCCGTTGTTCAAGTAGACGGCGCCAGCTCGCTGCCGCCGCGGCGCACCGAGCGCTTGCCGTTTTGCTTGCCCTGGTACATCGCTGCATCCGCCAGACGTATCAGTCCATGCGGGTCTTCACCGTCTAGCGGGGCTATGGCATAGCCGGCCGTGAGTCCCACTTGCAGTCGGAGGTGGCTCAGGCTGAAAGGCTGCTCGAAGGCGCGCAGCAGCGCCTGGCCCAGTTCATGGGCCTGCTCAGGTGTATCAAGGCCCTGCGCCATGATGATGAACTCATCTCCGCCCAGGCGGGCGACCACGTCCGTATGGTGGCGCACGCTGCGTTCCAGGCGGTGAGCCACAGCCACCAACAGGTCGTCACCGACGTCATGGCCGTGTGCATCGTTCACGGGCTTGAACCCATCCAGGTCCATGAGATACACCGCCACCAGCCGATGCTCGGAACACTGGGCCAGCGCAGCATGCAGGGCATTCTGCAAACCGCGCCGGTTGCTCAGGCCTGTGAGGTGGTCGGTATAGGCCAGCGAGCGCATCAGGTCACGCTCTTGCATGGTTTCCCGTGCCTGGGTCTGTGCGGCTTTTGCGCGCAGGCCCAGCACCCGAAAGAAAAGCAGCGTGTCCACCGTGGCACCGAACTGAAACGAATGCATCGTCCAGAAATTCGCGGGTACCCAGCCCTGGACCAGGCACACCATGACCGCAGCGGCCACGCCAAAGGCGATCCACGCCGCCAGCAGGGTGGTGCCGATGGGGTCTTTCTGCCGCACTCGGGCGATGGCGGCAGGTAGGCTGATGAGGGACGGCAGGGCCCCCGCCAGGCTCATGTAGGCGATGGCTATGGGCACGCTCACCCAGCCCAGCACAAGTGCGGCGCAGACTGCTGCAGTGATCGCGGCGCCTGCGCGCATGGTGCGCGCGTAACGGCTGTTGGGTGTATCGCCTGCCAGCGTGTGGCCCAGGAAGAGGAACGAGCCCGCCAGGGCCATCAGCCCTGCTGCTAGGCCCGCATACCGCCCCATCCAAAGATTGTTCGGCCACAGAAACTGAGCACCCAGCCCGAAGAACTGTAACGAAAAAGCCGCGCTGCCCAGCACCACCAGAGCGTAGAACCCGAACATCCGATCGCGCTGCGTGACCCACTGGACCAAGCTGTACATCAGCAGGAAGAACGCCAGCCCGTTGAGCAGACCCTGCAGCATCTGCTCGCTCAGGGCTTTGTGCATCTGGTAGGGCAGTTCACCCACCGTGATGGGCAGGATCAGCGGCCCCGTGGCCTGCACCCGGATCAGCAGGTCGTAAGGCTGACCGGCCTGCAGCTCAAACACCATCGCGGGCGTGCGGGTGGAGAGCTGCGCCTCCCCGGGCTGGTGGGTGCGGGCCTGCTGGAGCACTTGGCCATCGCGGGCCAGGTAGATCTCGGCCTGCAGCGAGCTGTAGCCCACATCGACCATGAAGGGTGTGCGTGGCGTCTCGGTCGCGATGATGGGGATGTGCAGCCAGATTGCGGCCTTGTGTACACCCAATGACCCGCCGCGCCGGGCGGGTGCCTCGAACTCACCCAGGCGGTCCAGCATTTCCTGCGCAGAGAGCTTGTACGTGGGATCGGCCTTGAGCGTGATCGCCTCCCACGCAGTCACTCGGGGACTTCCCTGCGTCAGCACCATGGGCGCGCCAGCCTGCGCCCCCAGAGGCTGGGCCAGGGGGATGAGCAGCAGCAGTGCCGATATCTTGCCGCCATGCGCACGCCAAAACCTGGCCAGCATCTGGAGGGCGTAGAGCAGTGCGTGCATCGGCTGGGACTCTGGCTATGCGGGCCGCTGCGCCTGGGCCGGGCGCGCGGCCTGTGCCCTGCGGGCCAGGCCCGTGCTCCAGCTGCCGCGGGTGGTGAGCCGGTCTTCCAGGCGATTGAGCCACCGCGGCGCGTGCGGGTCGTCGCTCCATGCGTGGACCACGTCGTCGACCTGGTTGAGCAGCTCGGTGGGCAACTGCAGGGGCCGTGTCTGGCTCATCAGAACGTGGCTCATGAAGTGGTAGCCCAGCACCCGGGTGAGCGCGCGGACCAACGAAAACCGCGGCATCACTAGGCGCGCCACGGCATCCAGCACGCGGGCCACTGTCAGCACGACCCAGAACAGCAGCGCGGACGACCAGGGAACGGGCTGGGTCAGCCCCAGGTCGCTTGCCGTGGCGCGCCCGCAGAGGTAGCGTGTCATGAGCCGGGGGAACGGTTTGACGATGTCCCAGGGCAGGTATTTGGCCATGGTCTCCATCAGCGCCTGGCCCAGGGCCGGGCGCGGGTCGGGTGCGATAGAGTCTGCGCGCCCGCGCGCCTGCATCTGCGCCATCAGCACCTTGCCGTGCGCCATGGTGTCGACCATCAGAGAGCGCTCAATACCGAGGACATGGCCCACCACGTTCCAGGTGTGCAGGTAGGCCTCTTCATCGCGGCGGGGCAAGCCGATGCCCAGCCTTTGTAGGCTGCGCAGGAACACGTAGCCGAAGGTCAGCAGTGTGTAGGCCAGCTCTTCCTGGTTGCAGGGCAGGCCGTCGTCGGCCACGTCCCAGCCGCGCGCGTGCAGCATCTGGAACATCGTCACGCGGCCACCAGGCGGCAGCGCCGTCGGCGGTATCAGGCTGTCCTGGCCCGCGTTCATGTTGGCCAAGGCACGCTGCGGGCTGCCGTGCAGGATGAGGTTGCGAATGGTCGCGTGGATGAGCCGCACCTTCAGAACCTGGGCCACGCCCGCGCCACGCTCACTCATGCCGCCGTGCAGCATCACCGGAAAGATCATCGCCGCGGTGGAGCGGATGCGGTATTCGGTGTTCTGCTCCAACTGCCCTGCGGTGTGCAGCACTGCCGACAAATCCGGGATCACATAGCACTCGGGCAGGCTGGAACAAAAAAGCAGGATGCAAGACAACGCGCCATGCTCCATGAACAGTTTTTCGGCGCGTTCGATCTTGTAGGCGTCGGCCCAGTCGGGCAAGACCTGGGCGGTGCGCACATAGTGGTTCAGTGCATCGGCCATGGCCTGATCCACATGCCCGTCAACAGGCTTGCCGCCTACGGTGCCCTTCACGGGACCCACGCCAACCGTCCACTGCGCAATGCCCGCGTTGTCGGCCCACTGGCCCAGCAGAATGTTCACGGTGTCCAGACGCTTCCATTGCGCGGCGTCGGCATCGACGGTGCCCGGCGGCCAAGGGCCCAGCATGTCGGCGACCGTCTGGTCTGCTAAAGGGTCGGCCTGGTGCTGCATGCCGGCCAGCTCAGCCTCGGGAAGGGGGGGCATGCGGGTGGTTGCGGTGTTCATGCTGCAGTGCCGTTCTTGGCAATGATCTTGCCACCTAGCAGATAGGTGGCGCTGGCCCAGCAGCACGCAAACATCAGCACCGACGCGATGACGATGGCAATGGTGGTGTCGTTGTGGGTGCGCACCGCGGTGACCACCAGAAAGGCAGCCAGCAGGGCAAAGGTCAGCGCGGGCAGGCGCGCGGCCAGCGGGGTCTGTGCAGGCATGTTGGGTGTATCACGCTGTTACAAACCCCCAGTGTAGGGGATGGATTGCGAAAGTGGCGACGCCTGTTTGTCCTGCGCGTCAGCACCAGTACGGCCATTTGCGGTACCCGTATTTGGTGCTATAGCAGCCGCTCAGCCAGTCAGCGCGGCCAGATTGAGCAGCGACGCCTCGATGGCGGCGGCTGTGGCCAGGGGCTGCTCCATCGGAAAAAGATGGCTGCCGTCCAGCATCATCGTGCGGCCCTGGGTGATGCGCAGTGTCATCGCCATGCCGACCTGCTTCATCTCGTCAGAGTCCCGCCCGCCGATGAATGCCGCAGGGCATTGCAGCGGATGGGTGCTGAGCAGGCGGCCCAGGTTGTGCGGCAGCGTGTTGTAGATGGCCGTCTCGACGGCGCGGTCGAAGCCCAGCACGCGCTTGCCGTCGTGGTCTTGCAGGCCGTGGGTGATGTAGTCGTTCAAGACTTCGGGGGCCCACTGGGCAAACGCTTTTTTCTTGCGAAAGTGCTCCAGCGCCTCTTCGTTGCTGGCCCAGCTGAAGCGCCGTTGCCGGCTGACCTTGCCCGGCGAGATGGACCCCACCACCTGGGTGCGCTTGGCCACATCGAGCGCATTGGCCTTCCAGCCGCCCAGCAGGGGCGAGTCGATCAGCAGCACGCCGCGCACCAGGTGCGGGTGGCGGGCCGCGGCCATCACGCTCAAGAAACCGCCTAGCGAGTGCCCGACCAGAAACACCGGCTGGCCCAGCCGCTCCACGTGCGGCGTGGCGAAATCGGCCAGCTGCTGCACCAGGTGCGGCCAGTTGTTGGTGACGGGGTACTGGGCTTCGTGCCCATAACGCTCCACCGCATTCACCTCGAACCCGCGGGCCCTTAGGTGCTTGAACAAGACGCGGTAGGTGCTCGCAGGAAAGCTGTTGGCGTGCGAAAAGACGATGGGGAGCATGGGGTACCGACAGGGACAGAAACAACAAAGCGGTAGGCACAGGCGCCACCAGCCTTGCTGGCTTGGTCAGATGAGCTTGTCCAAGTGGGTGGTGATTTTCTTGAGCGGCTTGCTGCGTGCCGGGTTCACCATGATGGGCACATTGGTCGCGCCGCCACCCCAGGCCGGGTCCTCGATGCTGTCGAAGACTTCGCGCAGCTTCTGGCCCCAGCTGTCGTGCAGCATCCGAAAGTAAGGATTGTTCTCGTCGATGCAGACCACCTTGGCGGTCGAGAAGCTGTCCACCTCGTAGACCACCAGGTCGAGGGGCAAGCCGACGGAGAGGTTGGATTTGAGCGTGCTGTCCATGGACACCAGCGCGCACTTGGCGGCTTCGTCCAGCGGGGTTTCGGGCGTGAGCACGCGGTCGAGCACGGGCTTGCCGTATTTGGATTCGCCCACCTGGAAGTACGGCGTCTCCGACGTAGCCTCAATGAAATTGCCGGCCGAGTAGACCTGGAAGAGGCGCATGCCCTCGCCCTTGATCTGCCCGCCGAACACCATCGACACATTGAAGTCCACGCCCGATCGCTTGAGCGCTGCGCCGTCGCGTTCGTGCACATGGCGCACCGCAGCGCCCAGCACGCGGGCGGCGTCGAACATGCTCTTGGCGTTCCAGATCGAGATGCTCTCGCCCGAGTCGCCATCCTTGAGCTGCTCGGTCTGCAAAATTTCGCGCACCGACTGCGAAATCGACAGGTTGCCCGCAGACAGCAGCACCATGAAGCGGTCGCCCGCCTTCTCATAGACCATCATTTTGCGAAACGAGCTGATCTGGTCCAGGCCGGCGTTGGTGCGGGAATCGGACAGGAAAACCAGTCCGGCATTGAGCTTGATGGCAACGCAATACGTCATGGAGCTAAAGAGGGTCTGTGGGTGGGGGAACCCGCGAGTTTAGTCCGGCCTGCGATCTGGCTTGGTGCATTGCCCCCGCAGGGCGCTGCGGGGGAACGGCAGTGCGCGGTGGTGGAAAGCCAAAATATCAAAAATGATAGCTACCAGTGCTTAACAGATAAGCGCTGGAGGCCTATTTGAATCAAAATTTGTGCCCGCTGATACCGGAAAGCCGTGCACAAAGAAGGTGCATTCGTTCAAACCCCCGCCAACTTCTTGAGCTGGTACAGCGCATCCAGCGCCTCGCGCGGGGTCAGGGCGTCGGGGTTGATGCCGGCCAGCGCCGCCTCTAGCGGGCCAGCGCCCACACCCTCCGGCGCGGCCGGGGCGGCAAACAAATCCACCTGCAGATCGTCTTCGCCCGCGCGTTCTTCGAGCGCGGCCAGCGCGTGCCGGGCGTGGTGCAGCACGGGCGACGGCATGCCCGCCAGTTTGGCCACCTGGATCCCGTAGCTGCGGCTGGCAGGCCCGGGCTGGATCTCGTGCAAAAAGACGATGTCGGTGCCCGACTCGGTCGCGCTCACATGCATGTTGATCGCGTGGCGCGCCTTGGCCGGCAACTCGGTCAGCTCAAAGTAATGCGTGGCAAACAGCGCAAACGCACGCGTCTTGTCGTGCAGGTGCGTGGCAATGCCGCTGGCCAGCGCCAGGCCGTCAAAGGTGCTGGTGCCGCGGCCGATCTCGTCCATCAGCACCAGGCTGTGCGGCGTGGCGGCGTGCAGGATCTGCGCGGCCTCGGTCATCTCCAGCATGAAGGTCGACTGGGCGTTGGCCAGGTCGTCCGCCGCGCCGATGCGCGTGTGGATCGCGTCGATGGGCCCCAGGCGGCAGTGGCTGGCGGGCACATGGCTGCCCATGCTGGCCAGCAGCACGATGAGCGCCACCTGCCGCATGTAGGTGCTCTTGCCGCCCATGTTGGGGCCGGTGATGACCTGCATGCGCGTGTTGGCGTTCAGGCGCGTGTGGTTGGCGATGAAGCTGCCGCTGGAGGTCTCGGCAAGGCGCGCTTCAACCACCGGGTGGCGGCCACCTTCGATGTCGATACACGGCTCGGGCACGAACTGCGGGGCGCACCAGTTCAGGGTGAGCGAGCGCTCGGCCAGCGTACACAACACATCCAGCGTGGCCAGCGCCTGTGCCAGGCGGGTGAGGGCGGGCACGTGCGGCTGAAGTCGATCGAGGATCTGCTCGTACAGCCACTTTTCGCGCGACAGCGCGCGCTCGTTGGCCGACAGCGCCTTGTCCTCGAAAGTCTTGAGCTCAGGCGTGATGAAGCGCTCGGCGTTTTTCAGCGTCTGGCGGCGGCGGTAGTCGTCGGGCACTTTGTCCGCATGGCTGCTCGTCACCTCGATGTAGAAGCCGTGCACCTTGTTAAACTGCACGCGCAGGTTGCTGATGCCGGTGCGCGCCTTCTCACGGGTTTCCAGATCGAGCAGGAAGGCATCGCAGTTGGTCTGGATGGCGCGCAGCTCGTCGAGCTCGGTGTCGAAACCCGAGGCGATCACGCCGCCGTCGCGCACCAGCGCGGCCGGCTCCTCGGCAATGGCCGCGCACAGCAGGGCGGTGCAGCCTTCGGGTGGGTGCAAGTGGCTGAAAATTTGAATCAAATAAGGCTCTGGCGCTTGTCCTGAAAGCGCAAGGTGCTCTGATTTTTGTAGCGTTTTGCACAAGGCGACCAATTCGCGCGGCCGCACCTGGCGCAGCGCAATGCGGGCCGTGATGCGCTCCACATCGCTCACGCCCTTGAGCTCGCCGCGCAGCAGTGCCCACGGGCCGCTGTTGCCGCCCATGTCCCCGGCAGCCCCCTCGCCGCGCAAGGCCGCGGTGGCCGACAGGCGCTGGCGCGCCTGGTCGCGGTCCCGGCGCGGCTCCAGCAGCCAGGTCTTGAGCAAGCGGCTGCCCATGCCGGTCATGCAGGTGTCGAGCAGCGAAAAGAGCGTGGGTGCGTCCTCGCCGCGCAGGGTCTTGACCAGCTCCAGGTTGCGGCGTGTGGTGGCGGGCAGATCGATCAAATCGTCGCCGCGCTGCACCTGCACGCTGTGCACGTGCGTGAGCGCGCGGCCCTGCGTGTGTTCGGCGTATGCCAGCAGCCCGGCGGCGGCGGCATGCGCCTCGCCCAGGTCTTGCGCGCCCCAGGCCTGCAGGCTGGCGGCGCCCAGGTTCTCGAGCAATTTGCGCTCGCCCAAGGCGCTGTCGAACTGCCAATCGGGCCGGGGGCTCATGGGGCAAATGAAGGCGCCGCTTTGGCGCAGCACCTGCAGCTGCTGCTCAAAGCGTTCGGTCACGCCAGCGCTGTAGATCAGCTCGCTGGGCGCCACGCGCGCCAGCCAGCCGCCGAGTTCGTCGTGCGCGCATTCAGCCAGGTACACGCGGCCCTGCGTCACGCTCAGCCAGGCCAGGCCGCAGCGCGCACGCGGCGCCTGGTGCACGGCCATCAGCAGCGATTCCGTTTTGTCGGACAGCAGCTCGGTATCGGTCAACGTGCCGGGCGTGACCACGCGCACCACCTTGCGCTCCACCGGCCCCTTGGTCGCGCCCACCTCGCCCACCTGCTCTGCAATGGCGACCGACTCGCCCATTTTGATGAGGCGGGCCAGGTAATTCTCCAGCGCATGGAAAGGCACGCCCGCCATCGTCACCGGCTGGCCCGCGGACTGCCCGCGCTGCGTGAGCGTGATGTCCAGCAGCCGCGCGGCCTTCTCGGCGTCTTGCCAGAAGACCTCGTAGAAGTCCCCCATGCGGTAGAACAGCAGCGTCTCAGGGTGGTCGGCCTTGAGCGCCAGGTACTGCTGCATCATGGGCGTGTGCTCAGGGGCTTGGGGTTTTTCCATATCAATCAAAAGCTTATCGGTTCTGCCGGTGTTCTTTGGGGCAAATATGGGGAATTTTTTCCACGTTTTGCAATGCCGTTCCAGGTGCGCCGCGGCTCACTGAGGGATTCCGTTGCTACCTATCGACCATAAACGGTGAAGAGCCCTGAATGGTTCCGGTGTCTCCGCGCGTTGGAGGATCAGCTGGTCGGCCACCTCGCGCGGCTTGTCGAAAATGGCATGTCCGGAAGTGGCGCGCCTTGCGGATGGAGGTGCGATTGAATCGGCCCCCTACCCACTATGGATTATTAAGGCGGCGCGATGAGACTTTCTGTTCAAGGTATTTCGGGCGCGGAAATGCGCAGTTTCCTCCGTGGCGGCGCCGATGCAAATGGGCAACCACCGCTGCGGCGCATTTCGCACGGCGCGGGGAATCCATGCCGCCACTGCCTGCAACCCATCGCCGATGGTGATGAAAAACTCGTCCTTTCGTACCGTCCGTTCGACGAGGCTCAGCCCTATGCCGAAACAGGGCCCGTCTTCTTGCACGCCCGGGACTGCGTTCGTTACGAGTCGGACCGGCTGCCCGACTGGTTTGCCTACCTGGACCCTGCCATCGTGCGTGGCTATGGCCATGACCACTGGATCAAATATGAAACCGGGGCCGTGGTTGCGGGCAAGGATCTGGCGCGGCAGTGTGAGCACATCTTGGCCGACCCCGAAGTGGCCTACGTGCACGTTCGTTCCAAGTTCAACTGCTTCCAGTGCAGGATCGACCGGGCATAAGGCTGTCGGAGATTCAAACTAGAAGACGTTTGCCGTGCGTGGCTGCGCCCTAAAGCGCGCACTCCACCAGATAGTCGATGAAGACGCGCACGCGCAGCGGCATGTGGCGGCTGGCCGGATAGATGATGGAAAACGGCCGGGAGCGGCCACCGTGTTTCTGCAAGACCTCCACCAGGTCACCGCGGCGAAGGTCGTCTTCCACGATGAAGCGGTAGGTCTGCAGCAGCCCTGCACCATGCCGCGCCAGGGTCGCAACGCCCAGAAGATCATCAAAACAGGTCAGGCCACCGGTGGTGCCGACTTCGATATCTTGGTCGTCTTTCCGAAAAACCCATGGAACGGGCTGGCCCGTGCTGGGCAGCACGAACTGGATGCACTCGTGCGCGGCCAAGTCCTCCAGCTGCTCGGGTACGCCGGCCGATTGCAGGTAGCCCGGCGTAGCGACCACGACCAGTTCGGCGTCCATGAGCTTTCGGGCGATGAGGGCCGAGTCGGCTTGCGCCCGCGCCCGCACGGCCAGATCGAAGCCGTCGGCGGTGAAGTCCACGTTTCGGTTGCTCAGCTGCACTTCGATCTGCACCTTGGGATAGCGCGCCCGAAAGCCTGGCAGGGCAGGGAGGACCCGGCAGTGTCCCAGCGTCGTGGGCACGCTGATGCGCAGCTTGCCGGCGGGCTCCGCCTGTGTGCCCGTAAGTTCGCGTTCCGCCTCGCTCAACCGGTTGAGCGCTTGTCGGCACTGGTCGAAGTATCTCTTGCCCCCATCGGTCAGGCGAATCTTGCGCGTCGTGCGCACGAAAAGCCTCACCTGAAGCCGCTCTTCCAGCCGCGCGATAGACCGGCTCACTGCCGCCGGAGTCAGCCCGGCCTGCTGGGCCGCGCCTGTGAAGCTCTCGGCTTCGGCGGCCAGGCAGAAAAGCTCAATGCTTCCGAGCATCACTTCACCAAATTCGCGGGGCATGACTTACCTCATGTAATGAATGAAGTTAACGATGATGAGTTTATCAATTCGAAAGTATTCAATAACCTGCGGTTCCCTCATTTGTTTTGTCCAGGACCGCCATGCCTTCTCCTATTTCCATCGTCTTTCACAGCGGCTACGGCCACACCCATGAGGTCGCGAAGGCCGTCGCTGCGGGCAGTGGGCGGCACGCTCCTCGCTATTGACGATCAGGGCGAACTCAATGCCGACGGCTGGGAGCAACTCGATGCTTCGCGTGCCATCGTGTTCGGCTCGCCCACCTACATGGCCAATGTGAGTTGGCAGTTCAAGCGCTTTGTGGATGCCAGCTCCGCCGTGTGGGCCCGGCAGGGATGGAAGGACAAGCTTGCCGCCGGGTTTACCAACAGCGCGGGCATCCATGGAGACAAGCTCACCACGCTGTACACCCTGTTTTCCCTGTCGCAGCAACACGGCATGCTCTGGGCCGGCACCGCCATGATGCCCAGCAATACCAAGGCGGCTGTTCGCGATGACCTCAACTATCTGGCCTCCTTTGCTGGCCTGATGACCGCTACGCCGTCCGACGCCTCGCCCGCGGAGATGGTGGCGGGCGACCTGGCGACCGCCAGGGCGTTTGGCGAGCGCATCGCCCAAGTTGTGGGCCGCATTGGCTAAAAGGATTTTCCATGCCCTACGTGAACATTCAGGTCACCCGTGAAGGGGTGACGCGCGAACAAAAGGCTGAGCTCATCGCTGGCGTCACCGAGCTGCTGGTGCGTGTGCTGCACAAGAACCCGGCGACCACGCACGTGGTCATCGACGAGATTGATCTCAACAACTGGGGCGTGGGCGGGCTGCCGGTCACCGAGTTCAGAAAGCACAAGACATGAGCGCCGCCCCCGACTTTGCGGGCGTTACCGCCACGCTGAATCTCTACTTCGACGGCCTGTACCACTGCGACACCGCCCGGCTGGCCCAGGCCTTCCACCCGACCGCTACGTATTACTGTGCGACCGAGGGACGGCTGCTGCATCTGGACATGAAGCAGTACTTTCCCATCGTGGACCAGCGCACCTCACCGGCGAGCCAAGGGCATGGCCGCCGTGACAGCATCCTGTCGATTGAGTTTGCGGGGCCGGTGACTGCCTTTGCGCGCGTGGAGTGCGCAATTGCGCCACGCTTTTTTACCGACTTTCTCACGCTGGTGCGTCTGGACGAACGCTGGCAGATTGTGAGCAAGGTGTTCCATTTCGACGTGATGGAGTGACTGCCCGCTCCTTCGCCACCGTCATAGATCGCGCGGCGCATCGTGCCAGCAGCGTGGGTGTGTCGGGGCGTGTCTGCGCGGCTCAGTCCGCCATGGCATCCAGCCGGTACCCGAACCCCCGCACGGTCTTGATCAGCGCGAGTGCATGGCCTTCGTCGATCTTGGTGCGCAGGCGGCGCACGTACACATCGACCACGTTGGTCAGCGGGTCCTCGTTGGTGCCCCAGACGTTGGAAAGAATGCGCTCACGGCTGTACACGCGGCCGGGGGCGCTCATGAGCAGCTCCAGAAACGCCAGCTCGCGCGCAGTCAGCACGATGGGCTGGCCGGCGCGGCTGGCCTGCATGCGCTCGAGGTCCAGCACCAGATCGGCCACTTGCAAGGTGCTGGCGCGCGGGCGCTGCTCGCGGCCGCGGCGCAGCAGCGCTTCGATGCGGGCCAGCAGTTCTTCAAACGCAAAGGGCTTGGTGAGGTAGTCGTCCGCGCCCAGGCGCAGGCCGGTGACCTTGTCTTCGGTATTGCTCAGCGCGCTGAGCATCAGCACCGGCAAATGGTGGCCTTCGGCGCGCAGTGTCTGGCACAGCTCCAGCCCACTCAGCCCGGGCAGCATCAGGTCCAGCAACAGCAGCACGCCGGGCTCGGCGCCCCGCGCCAGGGCCAGGCCTTCGGGGCCGGTGCGCGCGAGCTCCACGCGGTAGCCCTCGGCCTTGAGGCCGCGCACCAGGAAGTCGGCCACGCGCGCATCGTCTTCCACGACCAGGATGTGGGTCATTCGGAGCGCTCCGGTGGTGCGGCTTTGGCGTTGTGGGCGGGGGTTATGGTGGTGCCGTCCATCAACGGCAGCGCGATGCGGGCCACGGTGCCCTGTTGCGCCACGCTGGTGATGGCAATGTGCCCGCCGTGTGCCTGCACGATGGACTGCGCGATGGACAGCCCGATGCCCGTGCCGTCGGCCCGGTGCGCCCGCGCCCTGCGCCCGCGCACAAATCGGTCGAACACGTGCGGCAATTCGTCCGCGTCGATTCCGATGCCCGCATCGCGCACCACCACCTCGACCCCTCCCGGAGCGGCCTGGAGCCACACGCTCACGGTGCTGCCGCTGGCGGAGTAGCGCACCGCGTTGTCCAGCACGATCACCAGGGCCTGGCGCAGCCGGTCGGCGTCGGCATGCACGACGACCGCCGGGCCGGGCGGCAGTGCAGCGCCGCCCTCCTGGGGGCTGGGCGGGCTTGGCAGCAGTTGCACCTGCACGCCATGGGACGCCCCCAGGGCAGCCGCCTGCTCAGCAGCGTCGCCCACTAGTGCATGGACGTCCACCGGTGCAGGGTGCATCACGAGTTGGTCGGCGTCGGCTTTGGCAATGAGCATCAGGTCATGGATCACGCGGGTGAGCTGGTCTACGCCCCCCACGATGCGCGCCAGTGTCTGGCGGTATTCGTCCACGGGTTTGTCGCCGCCGCGCAGGGCGATCTCGGCCTCGCCGCGGATGGAGGTGGCAGGGGTGCGAAGTTCGTGGCCCAGGTCTGCAAACAACTGGCGGCGGCGCTGGTCCAGGCGCTGCAGGGTGTCGTGGGCAGCGCTCAGCTCTTGTGTGCGTGCCTGCACCGCGTCTTCCAGGCCACGGCGGGCGGCGTCGGCCTGGGCGCGGTGTTGCTGCAGTTCGGCCGCCATGGCGTTGAAGTGCTGGGCTACGCGGTCGAATTCGTCGTTGGAGCCGGTGGCCACCCGGTGGTCGAGTGCGCCGGCTTGCAGTGCCTGCGTGCCCGCCAGCAGCCGGTCCAGCGGGCGCTGCAACCGTTGCTTGAGGTGCAGGGCCAGTACCACCGCCACGGCCAGAGTGATCAGGGCCATGCCGATGGCTTGTGCGCGCAGCAGATCGAGGCCGCGCTCGGTGGCGGCGCGCGCCACAGGCACGGCCGCACGCTGGTGCGCAATCGCGCCGTTGATCAATTCGCGCAGGTCGCGCCCGCGCGCCATGTCGAACACCTGCGTGAGTTCAGCCCACAGGGCGGGAAAGTCTGCCCCTTGCTCCAGCGGCACCAGTTGCGCCAATCGTGCTTCCACAGCCTGGATGTTGTCGCGCATCAGCTCTGTTACGCCCACGAGCTGGGGCACCTCGGCCGGCATGCTCACGCCTTCACGGCGCACCATCTCGTTCCACAGCGCCAGATCGCGCTGCACCAGGTCATCCAGGTTGGCCGCGCTGGCGACCATCGCGGCCACCAGGCGCTCGCGCTGCTCGGGCTGGGCGTCGGTGTTCATCAGCCGCTGCAGGGCCCACACCCGCAGCCGCTGCTTGTTGGCCGACAGGTCGAGCAACTCCGACTGGATGTCGCTGGCCAGCCGGCTGTGCTGCGCATAGTCGTTGACGCGGTTGGCGCCCCAGTACACAAAAGCAGCCTGGATACACACCAGGGCCACCAGGGCGGCGAATGCCAAGGAGAGTCGTGCGCGGTACATGGGGAGGCTTAAGCGGCGGTGCAGCTGTGAAGGTGGCGCAGAGGCTCTCGGCCGCTGCAGGCCTCGCTGCGGTGGGGGCGTTGGTCTGGCGCGGAATCCATCGGATTGACAGGCAGCGTCGGTGAGCAGGAGGACTCACGGAACAAGGCATGGATTATGAAGCCGGGGCCCCGGCGCGCCGGTCGCACGCCCGGGGCTTTGCTCAACGGGGGTGGGGTCGCCCGGCGTCGGTCCCTCAGTTGCCGCTGAAGGGCAGGGACGAGTGGTGCACCACGATGCGCAGCTTGCCCGCGTCATCCTTGACGAAAGCCCAGGTCTTGTCCACGCTGGTCACCTTGCCGTCCTTGCCCGTGAACATCACGTTGCCCATGGTCGTGGCCGAGTCACCTGCAATGAACACGGCGGCATTGGAGATTTCGCACTTCGCCCAGCCCTTGAGTGCAAAGCCGGTGTCCTTGGGGAAGGCGGGATTGCCGCCCACAAAGTACGACAGCGCGCCCTCGCGGGTGACGCGGAAGGTCTGGGGCACTTCGGTCAGGGTCGGCTTGAACAGCACGGCCCCCATCTGGTAGCCATAGGCGGCGTCGATCACCTTCTCGGCCAGCGCTTTGGCGGCTGGCTGGCCGCTGGTGGTGTTGACGGTGGAGATATCCACGAGTGCCTTGCACCACGCCTGCTGGGCAGCCAGCACTTCGTTTTCCGAAATGGCGTGGTTGACGACCGGGCCCTTGGCCAGAGCGGGCAGGGCGGCCGCGCCCATCAGGAGGCTGGCGACGGCGATCGAGGTAAGTTTTTTCATGATTTTTTGATGCTGGGTTGAGGGTTGAATCCCGCAAGGCCGGGTGGCCGTTTGCGAGGACTACAGTTCACCAAAGGGAGATGGACGCACCCTGAATTCCAGATGAGCAAAGCCTGAGCGAAACATGAACAATGGATGAATCCGGTGACGCGGCGGGGTGGAAAGGTGGTCGGGGAGGATCAGGAAACGGTCTCAAAAACGAAGCGCCGGCTTGCCCACATGCCTTTGCTGGCTCAGTGCGATATCGGGTTTTCCCTGGGGCGAATGCCCCTGGTTTTGCCGACCCGTTACGTTTGGACATACTCTTGCCTGTATGCTGGCGCGTCGGCGTTTACAGCCGGCCCCGCATGCGCAGCGGGTCCATTTCAACTGTAGGTTTCAGAGGTTTCAGAGCGACCGTGATCTCGTCCGAACTGTTGACCGATCTTCTCGCCCCCACAGGTGATGGCCTCATAGAGCCCATGGCGCAGGCGCGTTTGCAGGCCCTGGTGGATGCCGTCCCTGTCGCGTTGATGGAATTCCGCTTGCAGCACGGCCGACTGCTGCTGTTGGCGGCCAATGCGGCCGCGCGGCGCATGCCGGGGCTGGGCGCAGTGCGCAATCCTGGGGCCGACGCCAGCGAGGTGTTTGACCTGCTTGCGGACACCTCGCTGCTCGCTCAGTTGCATGGCGTGGTCCGCATTGGTGCCCCGCTCGAATGCCGACAGGTGGTGCGTGAACCCGGCCGGCTGCTGCTGGCCTGGGACCTCTCGGCCCGCCGCGTGACCAACGACTGCATTGTGGTCACGGTGCGCGATGCCACCGAGGCGGAAACCCTGCGCGTGGCGCTGGCAAGCGCCGAGCAATCGCTCGAAGAAATGCGCCGCGAGTTGCGCGAACAGACCGACGTCTTCAACACCATGGAGAGCCTGGCCCGTGCCGGCCATTGGCGGCGCATCGAGGACCCTGGCGAAACGGTGCTGTTGTGGTCCCCGGGGCTGTGCAACATTGCCGGCTTTGAGCAACAGGAGTGGGTGGACCCCGAGCGCGCCGTGAGTGGCATCCTGCCCGAAGACCGCCAAGTATTTGACCAGGTGCGCGAGCGTGGCAAGGGCCTGGATGTGGAGTACCGCTGGCGCCGCCCCGACGGCGAGGTGCGCTGGATGCGCTCGCGCGTGCAGCGCACGCTGCCCCGCGATGGCGTACAGGTGGTGATGGGCGTGGTGCAGGACGTGACGGACGAACACCGCGCGGCCGAGCAGTTGCGCGAGCAGTTGCTGTTCATCCAGCGCATCGCCAGCCGCATTCCCGGCTTCATTTATGAGTACCGGCTGCATGCCGATGGTGGGACCAGCGTGCAGTACATCAGCGATGCCGTGCGCGACTTCATGGGCGTAGAGCCGCACGAGGTCACGGCCGACCACGGTGTGCTGATGCACCGCGTGTTCCCGGAAGACCTCCCGCATGTGCAGAAGTCTGCCATCACCTCGGTGCGCAAGCTGGTGCCCTGGCAATGCGAATACCGCGTGCGCATGCCGGACGGCAGCGTCCGCTGGCACATGACCAACGCGATACCGCATCGCGAGCCCGATGGCTCGGTGGTGTCCCATGGCTTCACCATGGACATCACAGACCGCAAGCGCGCAGAGCAAGAAATCGAGCGCCTGGCCTTCTTCGACGCCCTCACGGGCCTGCCCAACCGCCGCCTGCTGCTGGACCGCCTGCAGCGCTCCATCGCCGCCTGCCAGCGCACCCGTAACCTCGGGGCCCTGCTGTTCATCGACCTGGACAACTTCAAGGACCTCAACGACACCCTGGGCCACGACATGGGCGACCAGCTATTGGCCCAGGTCGCCACCCGCCTGGTGGGCAGCGTGCGCGAAGCCGACACCGTCGCCCGCTTTGGCGGCGACGAATTCGTCGTCATGCTCGAAGCCCTGGCCCCGGACCTGCCCGAGGCCGCCACCCAGGCCGAGACCGTGGCCGAGAAACTCCTGGCCAGCCTGAACCTGCCCTTCGAGCTCGACGGAGCCCAGCACTACAGCACCCCCAGCATCGGCATCACCCTCTTTGGGGATGAACGCCTGTCAGTGGACGAACTCTTGAAACGTGCCGACCTGGCCATGTACCAGGCCAAGGCCGCAGGGCGCAACACCCAGCGCTTCTTTGACCCGGACATGCAGGCCGCCGTCAACGCACGCTCCAACCTGGAAGCCGACCTGCGCCAAGGTCTCGCCCGGGGGGAACTGCTTGTGCACTACCAGCCCGTGGTCGACCACCAGGCCACCCTGCTGGGCGCCGAAGCCCTGGTGCGCTGGCGCCACCCCCAGCGCGGCATGATCAGCCCCGGGGACTTCATCCCCCTGGCCGAGCAGACCGGCCTCATCCTCCCCCTGGGCCAATACGTGCTACAGACCGCCTGCGCGCAGCTGCAGCGCTGGAGCCAGCACCCCGAAACCGCCCACCTGTCCATCTCCGTGAACGTCAGCGCCCGCCAGTTCCGCCAGCCCGGCTTCGTGGCCGAAGTGCTGCAGACCCTGCAAAACCACCAGGCAGACCCGAAAAAACTCAAGCTCGAACTCACCGAAAGCCTGCTGCTGGGAGACATCGAAGACACCATCGCCCGCATGGTCCAGCTCAAGAGCGAAGGCGTGGGCTTTGCCCTCGATGACTTTGGCACCGGCTACTCCTCCCTGTCCTACCTCAAGCGGCTGCCCCTGGACCAGGTCAAGATCGACCAGAGCTTCGTGCGCGACGTGCTGAGTGACCCGAACGACGCGGCGATCGTGCGCACCATCCTGGCGCTGGCCAAAAGCCTGGACCTGGAGGTGGTGGCCGAGGGGGTGGAGACGACGGGGCAGCTGGGGTTCTTGAGGCTGCATGGGTGTGAGGGGTTTCAGGGGTATTTGTTTGGGCGGCCGGTGCCCATCGACGTGTTTGCGCGCGAGCACCAGCTGACGCAGCCTGGGCATGCCCTGCCTGCAGTGCCCGTTGCCTCAGACACTTTCGATCCAGGGGCTGCGCCATGAGCGCGCCGGGCATCCTGTGGGTGGACAGCGACACGCAGCACGCTGCGCTGGCCCGGCGCATGATTGGCACCGACCACCCGGACTGGCGCGTGGTGAACAGTCCCACGCCGGATACGGCCAAAGCACCGCTGGCCTCGCATGCGTGGGATGCCGTGGTGCTGTGCCTCAAGCCGTCGGTGACGGACTTGCCGGGGGTGCTGGAGCTGTGCGCTGCCCGCCCCGTGCTGATGTGCATCGACGCCCACCAGGAAGCCCTGGCCGCGCGCGCGTTTCGCTGCGGCCTGGGCGACTACATGGTGCGCGATGTCGACGGCGTGGCCCACCTGGGCGAGCTGATGCACCGGCTGGCCGCCCTGCTCCAGCGCACGCAGGGGCAAGGCCAGCACGTGCGCATGGTGGATGCGCGCATCTGGCAGGAGGCGCTGACCCTGCTGCAGGGGCAACGCGCCACGCTGCAGGTGACGCTGGCGAGCATGAGCCAGGGCATCTTCAAGACCGCGCCGGACGGGACGATCACCGTCTACAACCAGCGCGTGCTCGAGTTGCTGGACCTGCCCGAATCGCTGATGGCCGCGCGGCCGTCACTGTCTGAGCTCACCCGCATCCAGGCCGAGCGCGGGGACTTTGGTGAAAGCCACAGCCTGGTCGACCGGCGTGGGCATGCTTATGTGGCCGGCGGCGGGCTGGCCAGGGCCCCGGAGGTCTACTGGCGCACCACGCGCGATGGCCGCACGTTTGAAGTGCGCACCACCGACCTGCCCGACGGCGGCCTGGTGCGCACCTTTGCCGATGTGAGCGACTATGTGCGCGTGGAAAACGAGCTGCGCGAGAGCGAGGCGCGTTTCCGCTCGCTCTCCGATCTGTCGTCCGACTGGTACTGGGAGCACGACACCGAAGGCCGTTTTGTGCAGCTTGCGGGCGACCTGAGCGTCAACGGCATTCCGCTGACGACCGTGATGGGCCGCACGCGCTGGGAGATCGGCGCGCTCAACATGACCGAGGCCGACTGGGCCGCGCACCGCGCGGTGCTGCAGGCGCGCCAGCCGTTTCGCGACCTGGAGCTGCAGCGCCGCCGGCCCGATGGCAGCATGCACTGGATCTCGGTCAGCGGCGTGCCGGTGTTCGACGCCCAGGGCGCGCTCTGGGGCTACCGGGGGGTGGGCCGCGACATCACCGAGCGCAAGGAGGTAGAAAGCCAGATCGAGCGCCTGGCGTTCTACGACGTGCTCACCGGCCTGCCCAACCGCCGCATGCTGGTCGACCGCCTGCAGCGCGCCATGGCGGCGGTAGGGCGCTCGGGCGCGCAGGGCGCGCTGCTGTTCATCGACCTCGACAACTTCAAGGACCTGAACGACACCCTGGGCCATGACACGGGTGACCAGCTGCTGGTGCAGGTGGCCCAGCGCCTGAAGACCTGCGTGCGCGAGGCCGACACGGTGTCGCGTTTTGGCGGCGATGAGTTTGTGGTGCTGCTGGAGGGCCTGAGCGCCGACGGGCCACACGCCAGCGCCGAGGCCGCACTGGTGGCGAGCCACATTGCCACGACGCTGGGCAAACCCTACGCGCTGGGCGAAACGAGCCACCACAGCACGCCCAGCATCGGCATTGCGCTCTTTGGCCAGCAGACCGGCAGCGTGGACGAACTGCTCAAGCACGCGGACCTGGCGATGTACCAGGCCAAGGCGGCGGGGCGCAATACGCAGCGCTTTTTTGACCCCGACATGCAGGCCGCCGTGAGCAACCGCGCGGCAATGGAGGCCGACTTGCGCCGGGGCCTGCAGGAAAAAGAACTGGTGCTGTACTACCAGCCCATCGTGGACGGCAAGGGCCGGCTGCTGGGCGCCGAGGCCCTGGTGCGCTGGAATCACCCGCGCCGCGGGCTGGTGTCGCCGGTCGAATTCATCCCGCTGGCAGAGCAGACGGGGCTCATCCTGCCCCTGGGGCACTGGGTGCTCGAAGCCGCCTGCGCGCAGCTGGTGGCCTGGTCGCGCAGTTCGCTCACGCGCCAGTTCTTCCTGTCGGTGAACGTGAGCGTGCGGCAGTTCCGCCAGCCCGATTTTGTGGAGCAACTGCTGGGCATCGTGCACAAGACGGGCGCCAACCCCGAACGGCTCAAACTGGAGCTGACCGAGAGCCTGCTGCTGGCCGACGTGGAGGACGTCATCGCGCGCATGGAGTACCTGCGGCGCTACGGGGTGGGTTTCTCGCTCGACGATTTCGGCACGGGTTACTCGTCGCTCTCGTACCTCAAGCGCCTGCCGCTCGACCAGATCAAGATCGACCAGGGCTTTGTGCGTGACCTGCAGACCGACCCCAACGA
>SDXZ01000182.1 GCA_004210805.1 Acidovorax sp. | reverse complement strand
ATCTTGGGCGGGGCAGGCGGCGCGATAAATTCGCTCAGGAGCTCTGCCGGGACGATGACTTCGGCCGCGCGGCGCAGCAAGCCCGATTGCAGGGCCCAGATGCCCGCAACGTGCAGTGCGATGACGGAGCCCACGATCACGGTATTGCGGCTGACACCCCCGGGGGTGGCAAAACGATCAGGGTGAGACATAAAAATGATAGCAGCCAGCGCTTATATATCAAGCGCTAGAGGCCAAAAAGACCTAGTTATTTGCGAAAGATCCACCAGGCCGAGCCTGCGACGAGGATCAGGCTGCCAGCGAGCGTTGAGAGGAGTTCCATGACTTGCTTTCCAGGATGGAGTTGGCAAGCTGGATCGTTTGTGGCGCCGATTCGTTGTGCAGGGCGGCCACCGGATTCGATGCACTGCATTGCGCCACCACGTCCCGGGCGCAGCTTTCGCAGCAACCGCATTGGGTGGCGACGCCCAGCTCGAACTGGATCTCGTCAAAGCTCATTCCAGCGCGTGCGTGGCGAGCGATCTCACGGTCAGAAACCCGGCGGCAAACACAGACGATCATGGCGGCAGGCAGTGTGGCTGGCTGTTGATGGTGTCGCCATTATAAATAAGAATCTGTCGCATTTGCAATAAACCATTCCTGCCGTGAGGGGCAAGGGCACTTTTTAGGCCAGTTTTTGCGCCGGTTTGCACGGTCTATTTGCGCGCCATTTGCCTGCCCGGCGTGCCAGCCCCGCAGGCGGGTCTCCGATCAGCGACTTGGCTGCAGCAGCAAGGCCGGCGTCGCGTCTGCCAGGGTGGCGCATCCGGTCAGCGCCATGGCGATCTCCAGCTCATCTCGCAGCAGCCGCAGCACATGGGCCACGCCCGCGGCGCCTGCATTGGCCAGGCCGTAGACGGCGGGGCGGCCGATCAGCACCGCACTGGCTCCGAGCGCCAGGGCCTTGAGCACATCGGTGCCGCGGCGGATGCCGCCATCCACCAGCACGGGCAGGGTGCTGTCGACCGCGCGGCCTGCCTCGACCACGCGAGGCAGCATGGTGGCGGTGGCGGGCGTGGTGTCAAGCGTGCGGCCGCCATGGTTCGACACGATGATGCCGGCCACCCCCAGTTCGGCGGCTTGGCGCGCGTCGTCCGGGTGCAGCACGCCCTTGAGCAGCACGGGAAGCCGCGTGATGGATTGCAGCCACTGCACATCGGCCCAGGTCGGCGCGTGGTGCAGCAGTTCGTCAAACAGAGCGCTCTGGCCCGGCGCAAGCAGCGCCTGCGGCGCGGGCAACATGCCCAGCAGGTTGGCTGCGGTGATGCCCGGCGGCAGGCGAAATCCGGCGCGCCGCTCGCGGTCGCGTGCGCCGTGGCAGGGCGCGTCTACGGTCAGTACCAGCGCTTCGTATCCCGCGCGCTCGGCGCGTTCCACCAGCTCGCGCGTGAAATCGCGGTCGTGCTGCAGATACAGCTGAAACCACAGCGGCCCCCGGCCCGCATCGTCGCGAATGGCATGGGCCACGGCCTCGAGCCGCGTGCTGGCCTGCGTGCTGAGCACCAAGCCCGCACCCAGCGCCGCCGCGGCGTGAGCTGCGCCCATTTCGCCATCGGCATGGGCCATGCGCTGGTAGGCCACGGGCGCAAGCAGGATGGGGCAGGCCAGCGTGCGGCCCAGCAGCTGCACGCGGGTGTGGCCGCCGGCCAGCGGCCGCAACACGCGGGGCAGCAGCGTGATGGCTTCCCAGGCGCTGCGGTTGGCGGCGAGCGTGATTTCATCGGCCGCGCCTCCGCTGAAGTACGCCCAGGCGCCGGAGTCGAGGTGGGTGCTGGCGTGGGCTTCGTGGTCCGCCAGCGTCACCACGCCGGGGGGCAGGGCAGTGCGCGGGCCGGTGGGCGTTGCGGGCGCGGGGGGCAGGCTCATGTGTCTGCCCACATGCGCAGCAGGTTGTGGTACGTGCCGGTCAGGGCCACGGTTTCTGGCGATTCGCCGTGCTCCTGGCGCAGGCGCAGCAGGGCCATGTCCATGTTGTAGAGAAGGCGCCGCTGCTCGTCGCTGCGCACCATGCTTTCCACCCAAAAAAAACAGGCCATGCGGTGCCCGCGGGTCACCGGCAATACCTGGTGCACGCTGGTGCCGGGGTAGATCACGGCATGGCCGGCGGGCAGCTTGATGCGCTGCTCGCCAAAGGTGTCGTCGATGCAGAGCTCGCCGCCGTCGTATTCATCGGGCTCGGACAGGAACACGGTGCAAGAGATGTCGGTGCGCAGGCGTTCACGCCGGTCTGCCATCTGGCGCACGGCGCTGTCGACGTGGTGGCCATAGTGGTTGGCGCCGTCGCCGTAGCGGTTGATGCGCGGCGGGAAAACGCGTTTGGGCAGCGTGGCGGTCAGAAAAAGCGCGCTGCGGTCCAGCGACGCCATCACCAGGGCTGCGATGTGCTGGGCGGCTTCGCTGTCGCGCGGCAGCTGCTCATTGTTCTTGGCCTGCGCCGCTTGCGACCCTGCGCTGTCGCGCCCGTCTGCCCAGGGGGCTTTGCGCAGCAGCTGGCGCGCGGTCTGCAGGTCTTTTGGGGAGAGCAGGTCTGGAAGTGTGAGCAGCATGGGGGGTGAGTGTCGGTCAAAACAGGGGGCGCGGAGCAGGCAGCACAGGCTCAGGAACTTGCGGCTTGCACCTGTTGTGGGCCGCGCTGCAGCGTGCGGCCCGCCGGTGGCGTGCGCAAAGATACCAAGGCTTCCATAAAAAAAGCCGCCCCGGTAAGGGGGCGGCAAAAACCTTGGAGAGTTGTCTGACGCAGGTCAGAACTTCATGCTGGCCGTGACCTGGAAGATCCGGCCGGCGCCTGGCACGTAGTGGCCGCTGTAGATCGAGTCGGCGTAGAGCTTGTTCGTCACATTGCTCAGGTTGGCCTTGATCGTATAGCGCTCGTTGATGGTGTATTCGGCCATCAGGTCGGCGGTCACGTAGCCGGGTACATCCCAGCCAGGGTTGCGGATAGGCGTCTGCGAGCTGCGGAAGTTCAGGCCGCCACCGATGCGCAGTTCAGGCGTGATCTGGTAGGTGGTCCACACCGTGCCGCTGTGGCGGGGCGTGAGCGATGGGCGGCTGCCCTGGCCTTCAGCACCTTCAGCGCCGATGTCGATCTTGGCGCTGGGCATCCACATGTACGAGCCGTAGATTTCCCACTGGGGTGTCAGGCGGCCGGTGATGTCGATCTCGGCACCCGCAGCGTGGCGCTTGCCGGACAGCACTGCAATGTTCAGCAGCGGGTCCACATTGCGCTCGTGGTACTTGGTCGAATGGAACAAGGCCAGGCGGGTTGTGAAGCGCTTGTCTGCCGAATCCAGCTTGGCGCCGAACTCGATGTTGCGGCTCGACTCTGGTGGCGTGTTGACCGTCTGGGCGCTGTACGAATACGTGTCGCCCGAGGTGTTGAACGATGTGCCGTACGAGAAGTGGTACGACTGCAGATCGTTGGGCTGGTACAGCACGCCCGCACGCTTGCTCCACTCGGAAATCTTCTGGCGGTAGCTGACGGTGGTGACGGGGCCTGAGGCCGCAGCAGGAATGCCAAACGTGCTGTAGCTGCCGTCCATGTTGTCATAGCGCAGGCCGGCCAAAAGCTTCCAGTGCGGCGCGATCTGGATCAGATCCTGTGCGTAGAGCCCGTAGCCCTTGGAGGTGAAGTCGCTGGAGGTGCGGAGCACGCGGCGGGTTTCGTCGATGCCCACACCGTCGTTGGGCGTGCCCACGGTGGTCGGCGGCTTGGCCAGGTCCACACCGCCTTGCGCGGCGCTGCGGGCGGCGTACACGGTCTTTTCTTCGCGGGCAAAGTCAAAGCCGGTCAGCAGTTCGTGCTTGTAGCCCAGCGCTTCAAACTTCTTGCTGAAGTCGCTTTGCAGGTGGACGGTGTCCATGTCCTGGATCTTGAGCTGCGTGCCGCGCGTCAGGCGCGTGGCGGGGCCGAAATTTGCCAGCGTGGCGGCCACGCCACCGGGTTGCTGCGCTGCGGCTGCCAGGCGGACGGTGCCGGCACGTTGGTCGCGTTCGAATCGACCAAAACGCAGCTGGGTCTTGAGTTCCGAGTCGGCGCCAAAGCGGTGGATGTGGCCTAGCGAGGCAAACGTGGCACTGCCGGCGTTGTAGTCGCTGGCGGCGCCGTAGTAGTTGCGGGGGTCCAGCGGCAGCAGCGTGGTGTCGCTGGCAGGCGAGTTCGCGTTGCGGCGGATCCAGGGCATGCCGTAGTTCATGCCGTTCTTGTTGTCCAGGTGGTACAGACTCACCGAGAACTCGTTGCGGGTGCCGATGCCAAACGCATACGTGCCGGCAATGCCCTTTTTCTCAAGGCTGCTGCCGGCGCCGTTGTTGTCCGCCGTCGTGCTCATGGCATTCAGGCGCAGGGCGGCGTTTTCACCCGTGAGGATGTTGAAGTCGCCCGTGATGCGGCGGTATTGGTGGCTGCCCAGCGTCAGGTCGACCTGGTGCGAATCGATGAGGCGGGGTGTCTTGCTGACCTGGTTGACCGCACCGCCGGTGGAGCCGCGGCCGAACAGCATCGACGCGGAGCCGCGCAGCAGTTCGACGCGGTCCAGGTTGAAGGTGTCGCGGTCGTAGAAGGCGGGGTCGCGAATGCCGTCGATGAACATGTCGCCAGTGCTTTGCAGCGCAAAGCCGCGCAGGCGGATGTCTTCTTCGCCGCCTTCGGCCGCGAGGAAGGTGATGCCGGCGGTGTTCTTCAGGGCTTCCTTGACGGTGTCGAGGTTGCGGTCGTCGATGAGGCGCTCGGTGACCACGGTGACCGACTGGGGAATGTCACGCAACTGCTGCTTGCCCTTGCCGATGGTCGTTTCAGTGGCACGCACGCTGTCCTTGCCTTCGGGGGCTTCGGCGCGCTCTTTCACCACCACGGGGGCCAGCGTCTTTTCAGGCGTGGTCGCCGTCTGCGCCATGGCGCCCACAGAGGCCGCCAGCATCAGCGCGCCCAGGGGCAGAAGGGCCTTGTCAGACGCTGTGCTGCCCGTGCGAACCGGTTGGCTGGAGAGAAGAGAGGGTTGTGAACGCAGCACTGTGCTGCGGCGCTGAGCGCGTGATTTTGCCAAGATGGCCTCCGTCAATGGGGGATGTGCAGACGGCGCTGTTGCGCCTGGGAGCGAGCCAGAGGCGGTGAACCGTGAACAATGTCACCTAATCCCACCTCTTTTGCGTCTTTATGTTACATCGAATGCGGGTCATTCTCATTTGCATTGATGTATAGGCGCCACACATTCCCTCGGTACAGACGAAAAAAAGCCGGCTGAGCCGGCTTTTTCTAAAGGCGCAAGGCGCTTACTTGACGTGCTTGCCGATCAGGCCAGCCAGTTCGAACATCGACACTTGGGGCTTGCCAAACAGTGGCTTGAGCTTGGCGTCGGCGTTGATGTTGCGCTTGTTCTTGGCGTCCTGCAGGTTGTTGGCCTTGATGTAGACCCACAGCTTGCTGATGATCTCCGTGCGGGGCAGCGGCGCAGCGCCCACCACGGCAGCCAGCTCGGCGCTGGGCGTGAGTGCCTTCATGAAGGCGGCGTTGGGGGTGCGCTTCTTGGCGGGGGCGGCAGCCTTGGTGGCGGGTGCCTTCTTGGCCGCGGGGGCTGTTTTTGCCGGAGCTTTCTTTGCAGTTGCCATGTTGGGTTGTCCTTGTTGGAAGTAAATTTTCACCAGCGAAAACGACGCTTTCCCACTGGCAGGCAGATGCTACTGGGAAAAAAACGGCTTTCCAAGGGAGAAACCGCTTTTTTTGCCTCGATTTGTAGTTGTGGCGCCCCTTGCAGGCTCATAGAGACGTTGCGAGGCGCCCAGGGCTTGAAGCGCAAGGGTAAAACCCCGTGTTTTCCCTATGCTTTGCGCGTGGCGGAGGTTTTGAAAGGCGGCACGACAATGCGCACTTTGCCCATACCAGCCCGCGTCCAACGGGCGCGCACAACCCGCGCCCTTTTTGAGTCGATCCGTTTTTTGAACCCTGTCGAAAGGCCCTTGAGAAATGTCCGCAACCTCCTTCGCCCCCGCCGCATTCAGCACCTGCGATTTTTGTGACGTGCACAAGGCGGACACGAGCGGTGCGTTTCGCGTGCTGCCGCCTGTGTTCCAGAGCTTTGGCGGCGTTGTGGCTTTTGCGGGGCCGGTCAGTACGGTCAAGTGCCACGAGGACAACACGCAGGTGAAGGCCGCTGTCGAATCGCCCGGAGAGGGCCGTGTTCTGGTGGTGGATGGGGGCGCTTCGCTGCGCCGTGCGCTGGTGGGCGGCAACCTGGCGGCGGCCGCCGCGCGCAACGGCTGGGCCGGTATGGTGGTAGACGGCTGCGTACGCGACGTGGCCGAGCTGAACGCAGCCGCGGTGGGCATCCGCGCGCTGGCGTTGATGCCGCTGCCGACCGAGCGGCGCGGCGAGGGCCAGCGCGACGTGGCGGTGCAGATCCAGGGTGTGTGGGTGCGGCCAGGCGACTGGCTGTACGCCGATGCCGATGGCATGGTGGTCAGCGCGCAGCCTTTGTCGACGTAGCAACGCCTAGGCGAACCACGCGGGGGGCGGCAGATCGATCAATCAGCGCGTGGAGTGCGCCGGCCTACCCGCAGCGCGGCGCGCGAGGGCAGGGTGGCCAGCAGTACGCTGGCCAAGGCAATCGCAAAAGCCGCCCACTGCACGCCGGTCAGGGATTCGCCGAGCAATGCGACGCCCACCAGCGCTGCGCTCACGGGCAGCATGACGGAGAACACGCCGCCTTGCGCTGCGGGCACGGCCTTGAGTCCGGTCATCCAGAGCCACACCGTCCACACGCATGCGGCCAGCGCGTAGAACACCAGCAAAGCCCAGGTGCCCCAGCCCACGGACGCGAAGTCAAAACGCCATGCCGCATACAGGCCGAATGGCGTCGACAGCGCAAAGCCCCACAGGTTGATGAGCGAGGTGATGCGCTTGGGGACCAGGCTCCCGGTGAGCTTCTTGCCGATGACGGTATAGGCCGCCTCGCACACCACAGCCCCCACGAGCAGCAAGGGCCCCAACCATGCCAAACTTTGAGTTTTTTTGGCGCCCAGCGCTTGTCCTATATGCACTGAATGCTCTTGTTTTGATAGCGAAAACAAGGCGATCCCCGCCACCGCACAGCCCACGGCCGCCCAGGTGCGGGGCGCGACACGTTCCCGCAAGAACACCCACCCCATCACGGCCACCGCCGCCGGGATGGCCGCCAGCGTCACGCCCGCGGTGACGGCATTGGTCAAGCTCACGCCGTAGAGCATGCACACGGTGAAGAGAAAGTTGCCCAGGAACGACTGCAAAAACAGCAGCCCTCGGGCCTGGGGAGTGAGCGGTGGCTCGTGCTCGGGCTTCTTGAGCCAATGCAGCATCGCAATGCCGCCGATCCCGAACCGCATCCACGCCAGCAAGAACACCGGAAGCACAGCAACCAGGGGTTTGGAAAGCGCCACGTAGCTGCCCACCAGTGCCATGCTGAGGCCCAAACACAGGTAGGCGAAAGGGCGGCTGGGCGTGGTCACTAAACTGCAGGTGGTTCAACAAAAATGAGTGCGCATCATGCCCGACGAATCCACCTCCGAGCAGCCACCCCGGTTGGTCTTTGTGTACGGCACCCTGCGCAAAGGGTGCAGCAACGACATCACGCGGCTGCAGCCGCCCCCGCAGTTTGTGGGGCAGGCACGGGTGGCAGGTGTCCTCTATCACCTGGGCAACTATCCCGGCGTGACGTTGGGCGGGCCTGAATGGGTCGAGGGCGAGGTGTATGCGATAGAGCCAGCGCTCGAAGCGGTGCTTGACGACATCGAGGACCTGGGGACGAATCCCACGGATGAGTACATCAAGCGTGAGATCGTGGTCGAGGTTCAGGGCCAGCCGTTGCCCTGTCTGGTGTATGAAATCAACCCCCAGTACGTGCTGTCGGCCCCGCGCATCCACCATGGGGACTGGATCAAATTCCTGTAAGGCGCCCAAGCCTGTTGAGCGCGTTGAGCGCGGCATGTGCCATTCCGCAATACAAAAATTGCTTTCTATATTGCGGAACGCGATAGATGTTGCATTGCCGCAATTTTTCTCGATATGAGAAATCAATTTCTGTATTGAGAAATGGCGTGGTTAAGTTGTTGTTTTGAAAAGAGAAAATTTATCTCTTGTATAAGACATAAGAGCTTGCTCAAGTCTTATAGAAGACTTAAAGTTGTCTCCAAGGGCAGCGCAAGCAGCCCGGCGTTTTCAACCAACCTCCTGGAGTGATCTCATGCCCCAATCCTTGAACGAACAACTGAGCCGCGAACAGCAAATTGCCGCCCTGGAAAAAGACTGGGCCCAGAACCCCCGCTGGAAGGGCGTGAAGCGCGGTTACTCCGCCGCCGACGTGGTGCGCCTGCGCGGCTCGCTGCCCATCGAGCACACGCTGGCCAAGCGCGGCGCTGAAAAGCTGTGGGAAAAGATCAACGGTGGCGCCAAGAAGGGCTACGTGAACGCGTTCGGCGCCATCTCCGCCGGCCAGGCCATGCAGCAGGCCAAGGCAGGCCTCGAAGCCGTGTACCTGTCGGGCTGGCAAGTGGCCGCTGACGGCAACACGTCCGAAACCATGTACCCCGACCAGTCGCTGTATGCGTATGACTCGGTGCCCACCATGGTGCGCCGCATCAACAACACCTTCAAGCGCGCTGACGAAATCCAGTGGGGCCGCGGCATCAACCCCGGCGACAAGGAATTCATCGACTACTTCCTGCCCATCGTGGCCGACGCGGA
>SDXZ01000012.1 GCA_004210805.1 Acidovorax sp. | reverse complement strand
GACTTGGCTGCGGCCTTGGCCCAGGCCTGCAGCGACGCGGGTGCAAACTCGGGCGTCGGCGTTGCGGACGGTGCGTTGTGGGGCGTGTCACTCATGGCGAAGCGGTCTCCGAAGATGGCGTTGGATTGGGGGCGGGCAATGCGCTGAAGGCTGCGCCGGGAGCCTCCCCCGATGTGGCGGCGAGTTTACATCATTCATAATTATTGATTCAAAATATTCTTCCCCGCTTACAATCCACGTATGTCCGCTGTCACCCTCACGCCCCGCGCCCTCTATGAAGAAGTTGCGGAGCAGCTGCGCCAGCGCATTTTTCGGCGCGAGCTGGAGCCTGGCAGCTGGATTGACGAGCTCAAGATCGCCGAGGAATTCGGCATCAGCCGCACCCCCCTGCGCGAGGCGCTAAAGGTGTTGGCGGCCGAAGGGCTGGTCACGATGAAGGTGCGCCGCGGCGCCTATGTGACCGAGATGAGCGAGAAGGATCTGCGTGATGTGTACCACCTGCTGAGCCTGCTGGAGAGCGATGCCGCCGGCGTGGTGGCCACCACCGCGAGCCCTGCCCAGCTGCAGGCATTGCAGGACCTGCACGACGAACTGGAGGCCGCGGCCAGCGAGCGTGAGCGGTTTTTTGCCGTCAACGAGCGCTTTCACATGCTGCTGCTGGACCTTGCCGACAACCGCTGGCGCAGCCAGATGGTGGCCGACCTGCGCAAGGTCATGAAGCTCAACCGCCATAACTCGCTGTTCAAGCAAGGGCGCATCGAGGATTCGCTGAACGAGCACCGCGCCATCCTGGCCGCCATGGTGGCCCGCGATGCCAAGGCGACGATGAAGGCCATGCAGGCCCACTTTGCGCAGGGGCTGGAAGCCGCGACCTGACCTGAACCACCCTCCTCCCCCGCCTGTGATGCAACCCAGGCGACGGGCTGCGTCGCATCAGACCGACATCTCCACCCGGTTGCGCCCTGCGGCCTTGGCGATGTAGAGCGCCTCGTCCGCGCGGCGCAGCAGGTCGCTGAAGCTGCGGTCGCACTCGCTGGCAGCGGCCACGCCCATCGAAATGGTCATCGGGATCAGCGCGCCGCCCGCATGCAGCGGCTCCCGGGCCACCAGCGCACGCAGGCGCTCGCCGGCGGCCAGCGCAGCCGCAGCATCCAGCCCGTCCCACAGCACCACGAACTCCTCGCCGCCATGGCGGGCCGCCAGGTCACTGCCGCGGCATGCGGCACGCAGGTGCTCGGCCATGTGGCGCAGCGCCACGTCGCCCACCTCGTGGCCATGGCGGTCGTTGACTTGCTTGAAGTGGTCGATGTCGATCACAGCCAGGGCCAGGCTGCGCCCCTGCGGGCGCTGCATTTCGCCAAACCGCCTCTCCCCCACTGTGACCAGCGTGCGCCGGTTGGGCAGGCCGGTCAGGTAGTCGGTGGACGCGGCCAGCTCCCATTGCCGGCCGATGCGCTCCGAGCACATCATCAAGAAGGCCGTGGTGCCCACCACGGGCAGCAGCGCCGTGATCATGGGGCTGGCGATGTTGATCCAGGCGCCGTCGCCGGTGATGTCGAACGACGGGCTAACGCCGCGCCCCAGAAAATACGCCGCCCTGAACACCATGAACCCCGCCACCAGGGCGAACAGGCCGGCCACCACGCGGCGGCTGTGCACACCCTCGGGCGCCTTCTGCGAGACCATCAGCACGAAGCTTGCGAGCAGCAGGAAAGTGCAGCATGCCGACAGGATGAATACGCGCATGCGGGTGTCGGGCGCAAGCACCGCAAACCACAGGATGCCGATGAACCCGACCAGGGCCGGGGCAAGCAGCCAGCGCGGGTCGGGCAAGCCATAGAACTGGCGCAGCGCGCGCAGGTAGCCCGTGCAGCCCAGCATTACCAAGCCATTGGCCAGTGGCGACGCCAAGCCCAGCGGCATCTGGTACTGAAAAGCATACAGCACGGCGCTGCCGGCCAGCAGCAGCGTGGCGGTGCGCCAGGTCTCGGTACACGGGCGCAGCGCCGCGGGGAAGTCCTTGCGCATCAGGCCCAGCACCCACCCGTTGGCCAACATCATCAGCATGACAACAATGAAGATGGTGACGGGATCCATGGCGAAGACGGGGCTGATGGCAGGGTGCGGTGGAGTCAAATACCAATGGGCGGGCGGCAAGCGGCGTTGCGGCCCGTACCGGAGCGCCCAAGGTGGGGCATTGTGGCCGAGCCAGGCCCCGGCCACTACAGCATTCGCGCGTGTCCCTGGGTCCGAGGGCCATGCGGGCGCGAAGCCATGAGTGTGACCAGACGCACATGTGCCTGCACGCGGGCTACTGGCACCGCGACCCTGGTTTCATGGGTCCGTCTCTGCGCGGCAGCACATCATGCTGGACTGATACGGCAGATCATTCCGGGAATCGGAACGCACCATTTGCAACACAAGTGCGCTCGGCGCGGGCGTTTGCGGTGGCTTCGATCGGTATGATTCCGCGGGTTTCTACTGAGGCTGTGCGCCCTCGGCGTGCACAGCCTTCACCGCAGGTTTCATGCTCCCCACACCCACCGATATCGCCAGCGTCCAGACGCTGCCGCAACTGCTCGCCTACCGCGTAGCGCGCACTCCCAATGCAGAGGCCTACCGCGCCTTCGACAGCCCCACCCAGGCCTGGACCAGCCTCTCCTGGTCAGACACCGCCCGGCGCGTCGACCAGTGGGCCCAGGCCCTGGCCGCTATGCAGCTGCCCCCGGCTGCGCGCGTAGCCATCCTGCTGTCCAACGGCCTGAACGCCATGTGCGCAGACCAGGCCACGCTGGCCACGGGCGGCGTACCGGTCCCGCTGCACGCCATCGACAACCCCGGCAGCATCGCCTACATCCTGTCGGACTGCGAAGCTTCCATGCTGATCGTGGGCCAGGCGGAGCAGTGGGCCAAGGTGCAGGCGGTCGGCACGCCGTTTCCGGCACTGCGGGCCGTGGTCATTGCTGACGATGATGCCGCGGCCATTACGGCCCTGCCACCCACCCAGGGCGGCCCTATGGTGGGGTCGCTGGCGCAGTGGCTGGCCGGTGCGCAGCAGGCGGCCACGCCTGCCGCATGCACGCCCCCGGCCGAGGACGACCTGGCCGCCATCGTCTACACCTCTGGCACCACCGGCAAACCCAAGGGCGTGATGCTGACCCACCGCAATGTGGTGAGCGACGTCAAAGCGGTGCTCGACCGCATCGCGCCCACGGTGGACGATGTGTTTTTGTCGTTCTTGCCGCTGTCGCACACCTTCGAGCGCACGGGCGGCTACTACCTGCCCATCGCTGCGGGCAGCTGCGTGGCCTATTCGCGGTCGGTGGCGCTGTTGGCTGAAGATTTGAAGACCGTGCGCCCCACCGTGCTGGTGTCGGTGCCGCGCATCTATGAGCGCATCCACGCCAAGCTGCTCGAAAAGCTGTCGCCCTCGCCCTGGAAAATGCAGCTGTACGAGGCCGCCCAGCACAAAGGCTGGACGCAGTTTTGCGCCACGCAGGGCCTGCCCGCCCCGGCGGCCGACGACGGCAAGGCCGCAGGCTGGATGGCCGCCCTGCCCTGGCCGCTGCTGCAGATGCTGGTGGCCAAGCCGCTGCTCGCGCAGTTTGGCGGGCGCGTGCGCGTGGCCGTGAGCGGCGGCGCACCGCTGTCGCCCACCATCGCCAAGTGCTTTCTGGGCCTGGGGCTGCCGCTCATCCAGGGCTACGGCATGACCGAGACCGCGCCCGTGGTGTCGGTGAACTCGCTGGACGACAACGACCCGGCCTGCGTGGGCAAGGCCCTGCCGGGCGTGGAGGTGCGCATCGGCGACAACCGCGAGCTGCAGGTGCGCGGCCCCATCGTGATGAAGGGCTACTGGAAGCGGCCCGAGGACACCGCCCGCATCCTGAGCGCCGACGGCTGGCTGGGCACGGGCGACCAGGCAGACATCGTGGGCGGGCGCATTTACATCAAGGGCCGCATCAAGGAGATCATCGTCACCTCCACCGGCGAAAAGGTGCCGCCCGGCGACCTGGAACTGGCACTGCTGGCCGACCCGCTGCTGGAGCAGGCCTTTGTCGTGGGCGAGAACCGCCCGTTCATCGCCTGCGTGGCCGTGCTCAAGCGTGATGAGTGGCAACGGCTGGCCGCGGACCTGGGCCTGTCCGCGCAAGATGCCGACAGCCTGAACCACCCCAGCGTGCACCGCGCGGTGCTGGCCCGCATCGAAAAGAACACCGCCAGCTTTGCCCGCTACGCCGTGCCGCGCGCCGTGCACTGCACGCTGGAGCCGTGGACGATTGAAAACACCTTCATGACACCCACGCTCAAGCTCAAGCGCAACAACCTGACGGCGTATTTTGCTGAGGCTATCGACGGGATGTACCTGAAGCCGGGTGGGCGCTGAGCAGCCCGAAGCTCGGTGTCAAGACGCCAGCATCCCCTGGTCGAGCAGTCCTTGCACGATGTCGGCCTGGCGCCGATCCCGGTTGCGCTTGAGTGGCTCACGCGCGGGGGCTCTGTCTGCCATCCAGCGCTTGAATTCCACAAACGTCGCTGGAGCGATGGTGCGCATCATCGCCATGTGACCAGTGGCCGATGCCACCACGTGCTCAAAGCGCGGCGCATTGGTCAACACCGACGCGCGGACCGCCTGCACAGGCCACAGGTCGCCTTCGTCAGCCGAAAAGCGAAACGGATGCGGGTCGTCTCCTTCGGCCATTCTGCGCAAGAAATCCACTTCGAAGCCTTTGGCGTTGATCGCGGTCTCGTTCTGCCCTTCCTTGCGCTGAAAGGTGGAATCCGCGCGCTGAAGCACCTGCAGCATCGACACGTCGGAGCGCTTCATCTCGGTGATGAACCGCATCTTGCTGCGCGCATCCCACAGCAGATCCACGTCCTGCGTTGCCAGCGCGCCTTGCACGATGCGCACGCCCGCCGCGCTTTCGTACGCGTACAGCGAATGGGTGCCGACCACGGTGAAGTGATCCGCCAGGCCCGCAGTTTCGAGCGCCAGCAGAATGTCGATCACCATCGACGGTGTTCGGCCCACTTTCAGGGCCTTGTTCAGCCGCTGCGCATCCGTCAGAGCAGTGCGCAGGGTCCTGAGGCGATCTTCCAACACAGCCTTACGACCGGTGAACTCCTTGTAAATGGCCTCGGTCTGTTCATTGCGCGGGCCGACGCGCTCCTGGCTGTTGTCGCGCTGGGTCTTCACGAGATACTCGTAGGCGCCCTGCACCTTCCAGTACATGCCGCCCGCATACTGAGACGCTTGTTTGCGCGTGCGCTGGTACTCCTCGAAGATGGTGATCGAGTCGATGAACTGCCGCGCAGCGCTGTCGGGAAGAGGGAGAAAGTCCATTAGCCGTGTAAATTTTGTTTTTGCATTTTATACGGCCAATGTTGGTCAAGCACATTTTTCGAGTGCCGGTGCGCCCTCTCCTGCATACGCTACCCCGAACCGATTCCCCAAAAAATCGGCAAGCTGCACCGCCTCCTGCCCCACAAACCCGTGCTGCGGCAGCCGCCCCTGCGCCACCAGGTCCAGCGCCGTGCAGATACCCGCCGCTGTGGTGAGTTGAATCGCGCTCAACCTATGCCCTGCCACCTCGGTGCCTACGATGTGGGCCGAGTAAGAGTCCTGCACCAGCCGCCCGCCGCGCATGCCTGCCGCCGTGACAAAGATGACGATCACGTCCTGGTCGGTGGTGGGCACCGCCGTCTCCAGAATGTCCTTGAACAGATCGCGCCGGTCGCGCAGGCGCAGGTCGTTCAGCAGCAGCTTCAGGATGGCGCAGTGGCCGGGGTAGCGGATGGACTGGTAGTCCACCTGCCGCGCCTTGCCCGCCAGGGTTTCGGTCAGCGTGCCCAGGCCGCCCGAGGTGTTGAACGCCTCATATTCCACGCCATCCAGCGCAAAAGTCTCCAGCCCCTCCAGCGCCGGCACGCTGGTGCGCACGCCGTCCACGATGGCTTCGCACGGGTTGCAGTATTCGTTGATCAGCCCCTCGGTGCTCCAGGTAAGGTTGTAGCGCAGGGCACCCTGCGGATAGCGCGGCAGTGCCCCCACACGCATGCGCAGGGTGTGCAGGGTGTCAAAACGCCGCGCCAAGTCGTTGCCCACGATGCCGATGAAGCCCGGAGCCAGGCCGCATTGGGGCATGAGCACGCTGCGGGCGTTGGTCGCCAGGGCGCGGATGGCCTGCGTGCTCTGCACGTCTTCAGTGAGGTCAAAGTAATGCACGCCCGCCTCGGCGCACAGGGTGGCCACGGGGACGGCGCAGTGGAACGGCAGTGCGTTCAAAACCGCAAAACGGCCATCGATGCCCGCCCGCAGGCTTGCGTCATCGGTGGCCAATTGGGTGGACACGCCCAGAGACGCCACTTCGGCCAGACGCGCAGGATCGCGGTCCACCACCAGGACGTCGTAGTCGCCCGTTTGCAGCAGCAGCAGCGCCATGGCAAAGCCGATGTGGCCTGCACCCAGGATGGTGATGGCGCGGCCGGGGGCGATGTGGGAGGGGGTGGAAAAGATGGTCATGGCGGCACTCCCGGTGGTGCTCACCGCGGAAAGCAGTGAGTGGTGTTGTAGATGCCCTGATGCTAGGCAATGGCACTGTCAATGTGTAGCGTGCAAAGCGTCGAAAATCTCTTTCTGTTTTGTCATTTCGACGAATACCATGGTCGTAGTGATTTTCAAAGGAGCACGACGATGACCCCAGCCCTGGACGACACCGACCGCCGGCTGCTCAGCCTGCTGCAAGCCAACGCTCGCGAGGGCACGGCCACGCTGGCGCGCCAGCTGGGGCTGGCTCGCACCACCGTGGTGGCACGCATCGCGCGGCTGGAGCGTTCGGGCGTCGTCGTCGGGTATGGGGTCCGGCTGGGCGCCCGGCTCGATGCCACGACCGTGCGCGCGTGGTGCTCGATCAGCGTGTTGCCCAAAACAGCGCCCACCGTGCTGCGCGCGCTGGAGGCCATGCCCGAGGTCGAAGAGGTATCTGCCGTGAGCGGCCCTTTTGATTACCTGGTGTTCTTGCGCTGCAACAGCCATGAGCAGCTCGACGCCCTGCTCGACAAGGTGGGGCAACTTGACGGCGTGCACCAGACGCAAACCAGCATCGTGCTCAGCCGCAAGATCGACCGACGACAGGTGGGGTGACATCCCCCTGAGCGGCTTACGCCGCTTCCCCCTTCTCTCGCCTTGCTGCGCGAGCCGGAAAGGGGGACGCTGCCGGCGCAACGGGGCGGCCTTGCGCGGCAGCCCTCGCCTGGGCTGTGCCAGTAGCGACCGGCACGCTCGCAAAAGCCTTCAGATGCTATGTTTTTTGGAGCTTCCAGCGCTTATCTATCAAGCGCTAGAGGGTAATTTGACTACAAACCGCTCAGGCGTCGAACTGTGTCGGGTTCTTGCCCTGAATGGGCGCATAAAACGCTTTGATGCGCACCATGTCGCCGTCCAGATCTCCCGTGGGCTCAAACACCGGCCCCAGGCCCCCCACCTTGCGCCCATAGTCCACAAAGGCCAGCACGATGGGCACGCCCGCCTGCTGGGCGATGTAATAAAAGCCCGTCTTCCAATGCCGCGTCTTGCCGCGCGTGCCCTCGGGCGGCACGATGAGTTGCATCGGGCCATCCGCGTCCCGCATTGCCTGGGCAGAGCTGGCCACCAAGTTGTTTGCCTGGTCCCGGTTCACCGGAATCCCACCCAGCCAGCGCATCACCCCGCCAAACGGCGCCTTGAACAGGCTCTGCTTGCCCATCCAGTACACCCGCAGACGCAGCGAAAAAGCCAGCATCAGCGTGTACGGCAGATCCCAGTTGCTGGTGTGGGGTGCGGCGATCAGCACGCTTTTGGCAGCGTGGGGCGGCAGTACACCTTCCACCTTCCAGCCCGTCAGGCGCAAGGTCGCGCGCGACAAAGCGCGCAGCAGGGTGTTGACAACCGGCGTGTCAAAAATCGTGTGGTGCATGGGAAAACAGCGGCAGGCGGGGCCTTCAGACGAGCGGGCCGCACTGCGGTATCGATAGGTAACAAAAAGCGTCGCGAGTATCGCCGATGCCGGCGAGGCCCCGCCTTGCGGCAGGACAAGCCGGCAAGCACCCGTCACAGGGTCAAGAGCGTGTTGCTACTATATTTATAGCTATAAGCGCTTGTATATCAAGCGCTAGGGCCCATATTTATCCATAACCATAGGCTGGCGCAGCCCCACCGCCGATGGGATAATCGCGCCCTCCTCCCTGCAGCGCCGCCCGAGTCTCGGGCCAGCGCACCCTGCAGCTTCTTCCCCTTTTTCGTTGCCCTTTTGCCTGCTGTGGAATCTCCCGCTTTGAGCCCCTGGCGCATGTCCGTCGCGCCGATGATGGACTGGACAGACCGACACTGCCGGTACTTTCATCGGCTGCTGACGCGCCAGACCCTGCTGTACACCGAGATGGTGAACGCGGGCGCCATCATCCACGGCGGCACCGAGCGCCATCTGCGCTTCAACACCGAAGAGCACCCGGTCGCCCTCCAGCTGGGCGGCAATGAGCCCGACAAGCTTGCCCACGCCGCGCGCCTGGGCGAAGAATGGGGCTACGATGAAATCAACCTGAACTGCGGCTGCCCCAGCGACCGTGTGCAGCGCGGCGCCTTTGGTGCCAGCCTGATGAAGGCGCCGCAGCTGGTGGCCGACTGCGTCAAAGCCATGAAGGACGTCGTGGATGTGCCCGTGACGGTCAAGCACCGCATCGGCATCGACAAGGCCGAGGACTACGGCTTTGTGCGCGACTTCATCGGCACCGTGGCCGAGGCCGGCTGCATCGTGTTCATCGTGCATGCTCGCAATGCGTGGCTGCAGGGCCTAAGCCCGAAAGAAAACCGCGACATCCCGCCCCTGCGCTACGAGGTGGTGCACCAGCTCAAGGCCGAGTTTCCGGAGTTCACGATCGCCATCAACGGCGGCATCCAGACGGACGACGTGGTGCTGCAGCAGCTGGAGCACCTGGACGGCGTGATGATCGGCCGCGAGGCGTACCACAACCCCTGGTGGATGGCCCGCTGGGACCAGCTCTACTACGGGGGTGCGCCCTGCCCGCTGACCCGTGAAGAGGTGGAAGTGGCGATGGTGGAATACATGGAGCGCGAGGCTGCCCAGCACGGCACGCCCTGGCCCCACATCGCCCGCCACATGCTGGGCCTGCGCCACAGCCTGCCCGGCGCACGCATCTGGCGCCAGGTGTGGAGCAACCACCTGCTGAAGGACCGCCCCGCGCGTGAGGTGCATGCGCTGGCCAAGGCGGCGTATGGCAATACGGCACTGGACCCTGCTCCTGAACCATTGACCCAGGCTGTAGTGGCCTGACCTGCGCCTGTGCCCTCGTGCCTGCGAATTTATGCAGTGGCTTTCTCCGCGCTATCTCAAGATCAATAGCCGCAGGGCGGTCCTCGCCAACTGACACACGCGGTGATCAACCCGGCCGCACGATGCGATCCACCCAAGCCGCGATGGGCTCCGGACGCCCAAACAGGTAGCCCTGCAGGCATTCGCAGTTGCTGCTGGTCAAAAAATCCGCCTGCGCCCGGGTCTCCACGCCTTCGGCCACCACCCGCAGGTTGAGGTGGCGGGCCACCGACAGGATCGACTGCACGATGGCCGTGTCGTTGGGATCGTCGGGGGTGTCCTGCACAAAACTCTTGTCGATCTTGAGTTCGTACAGCGGGAGGCGTTTGAGGTACGCCAGGCTGGAGTAGCCGGTGCCGAAGTCGTCGATGGAAAAGCGCACGCCCAGCTGCACGATTTCGGTCATGCGGGCGATGGTGTCGTCGAGGTTCTCGATCAGCAGGCTTTCGGTGACTTCGAGGATCAGGTTGCGCGGATCGGCCCCGGTGTGGGCGAGCACGTGGCGGATGCGCTCCACGAAGTCGTCCTGGCGGAACTGCCGCTCGCTGACATTCACCGACAGCGACAGGGCCCGGCCTGCAGCCTGCAGGCGCGCCAGGGCTTCGCAGGCCTGCAGGATCATCCAGTCGCCCATGCGCAAGATGAGGCCCGAGCTTTCGGCGATGGGGATGAAGCGGCTGGGTGGCACGTTGCCGCGCACCGGGTGCTCCCAGCGCATCAGCAGCTCGCCGCCCACCACGGTGCCGGTGGCGTCCACCTGGTTTTGCACAAAGGCGGCCAGCTGGCCCTCGGCATGCGCCTTTTTCAGGTCTTGCTCCAGCGCCAGCCGCTCCTGCACGTCGGCCTGCATGGCGGCTTCATAAAAACGGATGCGGTTGCGGCCCAGGTCCTTGGCGCGGTACATGGCGGTGTCGGCTTCGCGCAGCAGGTCTTCGACACCCTCGCCGCGCTTGGGGAACAGCGTGATGCCGATGCTGCCGGTGCTGCTGTAGAGATGGGTTTCGATGGTGTAGGGCACCTCCAGCGCCGCGCGCACTTCCTCGGCCACCAGCAGCGCTGCGCGGCCGGCCGATTCCACATCGGCGGCCACGTTGTGCAGCAGGACGACAAACTCGTCGCCGCCCAGCCGCGCTACGGTGTCGCCCCCGCGCAGCAGGGCTGACAGGCGTTTGCTGACTTGCAGCAGCAACGCATCGCCCAGCGGGTGGCCGCGCGCGTCGTTGATCTGCTTGAAGTTGTCCAGGTCGATGTAGAGCAGCGCGCCGACCTGCCCCGCCTTTTGCGCGCTGTAGAGCGCGTGGTCCAGCCGGTCGAGCAGCATGCGCCGGTTCGGCAGGCCAGTGAGGCTGTCAAAGTACGCCAGCTGGTGGGTGCGCGCCTCGGCTTGCTTGCGTTCGGTGATGTCGCGCGACAGCGCGATGAAGCGCGGCGCCCCCCCTTGCACTGCGCTTTCCTTGCGGGCGATAGACAGCTCAAACCAGTGGGTGTCTCCGCCCAGCTCCAGCCGGTACTGGTGGCCGGCTGAGTAGCCTGTGTGGTGGGCTGCCGCCAGCGCAGCATGGCAACCGGTGGCGGCCTCGGGCGGTACCACGTCCACCAGGCGCCGGCCGAGGAACATCTCTGGCGGCACGGCCAACAGGTCGGAGCGGGCGGAGCGGTAGTGGTGGATGCGGCCGTCCAGATCGATCTCGAACAACAGGTCCGGAATGGCGTTGAGCGTGCTCTCCAGGTCGTCGCGGGCAGCACGCAACTCGGCCGTCATGCTGCGCGCCAGGGCCGCGGTCCGCTCACGCCCGGTGGCCAGCAGCCAGGTGAACCAGCCCAACAGCAGGCTCATTGCGGTGCCGAGAACGGCTACAGGCAGGTGGCTGTCGTCCTGATGGCGCAGGGCAAAGGCTGGGAGCGGCGCCATCTGCAGCGTCCAGCGGCGCCCGCCCAGTTCGAGCGCGCGGCGGCTGTGCAGCGGTGACACGGTGGTGGGCATCGGCGCGCCAAAGACGAGGGTGTCGGCACCGGTCGCACCCGCGCTGTCGATGATCTGCAGGCCGATGTCGGCATCGATCTCCTTGCGCATGCCCCCCATCACATCGGCCAGCCGAAACTGTGCCGCCACCCAGGCCACCAGGCCGTCGCGCCGCCCTTGCACCGTGCGCGTGCCGGCGCTGGCGCTGTAGATAGGCAAAAACACCCAGAAGCCGGGCTCCCCCCCGGACGGCAACGCCACCGGGCTTGACAGGGCAAGTTCGCCGGTGTCGCGCGCGCGGTCCAGCGCCTCCTGCGCGGCGGGCACGGTCAGGGTGTCGAAACCCAGCAATTTGAGGTTGTCGCCCACCGGCGGCGCAATGTGGGTGATGGGCGCGTAGACAGCGCGCTCCCCGTCGGGTTGCATCCGGTAGGCCGGAAAACCGCGCGCCCGCATGTCCGCTGCATGTGACTGCAAGGCGGCAGCCGGCAGCCGCTGGATGAGCAAGATGGCCTTCAGGCCCGGCCGGGTCTCAGCCAGCCGCAGCGCCCCCACGTAGGCCTCGAATTCCTCGCGGTCGATGCGCTCGGAGCCCTCAAAGTACCCCTTGGCGCCGCGCAGCACAACCTCATAGGTCGCCATGCGGTCCTTGAGGTTGTAGGCAATCTGGTCGGCCGCGACCTGGAAGTTCTTCTCCCGGTTGGCCCGTGCACCACGCTCCTCGCTGTGCCAATACAGAAACGTGAGGCCCAGCATCAGCAGCACGACCAGGGCCGGCAGCACCAGCGGCACCCAGGGGCGCCGGGTGGTGGCCTCGCGATCGCCCTCCTCCGCACCTGGCCCGCCAGCGCGCAGAGCGTCAGTTGCCACGCTGTCGGCGCCGGGCTGGTGGTTTGTGGGTGGAAGTTGGGGTTTCATGCGCGTGGGCTACTGGCAGTGCCAGCGGGCAAATCGCTTCAAATCGTGACAGCTTACGGTGTCTGCACCATTATGAGCATCCGTCCGGCACGGGAAAACCAGCATTTGCACCCACACTGGGGCCCACCAGCCCCCGGGGCCCGACGGCTATGCTCCCCGGGGTCGCGGCACCGTGGGGCAGCGCGCAATTTGACCAACTACAACGCAGAGACCTGGCATGCCATCGCTTGATTTCGACCTGGAGGAATCCGCCTTTCGCGCTTTTTACGCGCAACACTCCCCCGCGCTCGAAGACGCCTGCGCGGCGTTGACGGGGCTGGCGGCCGCCACGGTCACGCTGGACGGTGGCGTGGACATCGCCAAGGTCGAGGGCCGGGTCAAGGACGCCGACGAATGCATCCGCAAGTTCGTGCGCAAGTACCGACCGGCGCTGGAAGAAAGCAACACCCCCTACGACATCCAGAGCTACATCACCGACCTGGTGGGCGTGCGGGTGGTGTGCCTGTACGAGGATGAGCTGGAAAAAATCGCCCAGATCGTGCGCGCCCATTTCGCGGTGATCGACGTCACTGACAAGGTGAGCGCGGTAGAGAGCACGGAGGCATCGTTTGGCTACAAGGGCCTGCACCTTGACCTGCGGCTGAGCGCCGCCGAGCGCGCCCTGCCCGAGCATGCGGCCTATGCGCACCTCCCCTTCGAGCTGCAGGTGCGCACCATCATCCAGGACTCGTGGAGCGTGCTGGACCACCGGATCAAGTACAAAAAATCGATCCCGGGCCAGCTCAAGCGGCGCATCAATGTGCTGTCGGCGCTGTTTGAGCTGGCCGACCGCGAGTTTCGCCAGATCCGCGATGCCACGGCCGAGGAACTGCTGCAGGCCCCCGACGAAACGGCCGAACCCCTGGAAGACACAGCGGAAGACGACAACACCCTGGCGCCGAGCAAAACCCAAGCGCCCAGCAGCGAGCTCAATGCGTTCACCTTTCTCAAGATCGCCACGCACTTCTTCAAGGACTTCGAGTTTGAGCCGTCGAAGGTCGACAGCTTCGTGGACGACGTGCAGGCATGGTCGCGCGGGATGACGCGGGCGCGGTTTAACGCCCTGATGCGCGAGACCGTGGGCGTGGTCAAGCGCTACAAGCAGCACTTTGAGGAACAAAACCCCCAAGCCAGCTTCAACCCGTACACCGTGATCCGCCACTGCCTGTACCTGAGTAACAAGGTGGCCTTCCGCCCGGCGCTGCGCAATTCGGCCAGGGAATCGTTTGAGGCTTGGTTACATGAACAAGGGGAACAGAAGGCGCACTGACTAAGTCAAATTGGCACCTAGCGCTTGCTTATCAAAGACTTGTAGCTATTATTTTAATAGCAGTCACTGGATTGGCGGGGTTGGGAGAACGTAGGACCGGCCAAATGCACCCCATGTCACAAAGGTGACTCCCGATTGGTGGTTTTCCTCCATGCGCTTGTTACCAAGTGCTGCTATATTGCACTGCAACATAACGGAGTTTCGCCCATGCTGTACCACATCTACGAGACACAGCGCTCTCTGATGGAGCCCTTCACCGATTTCGCTCAAGCGGCTGCCAAGCTCTACAGCAATCCCCTGTCCCCCTTCAGCCAAAGCCCTCTGGCCCAGCGCATGTCGGCGGGCTACGACCTGCTGTACCGCCTGGGCAAAGACTACGAAAAGCCGGCTTTTGACATCCACTCGGTGGACGTGAACGGCGTCGGTGTAGCGGTGCATGAGCGCATCGAAATGGACAAGCCGTTTTGCGAACTCCGCCGCTTCAAGCGCTTCTCGGACGATCCGGCCACCCTGGTCAATCTCAAGACCCAGCCGGTGGTGCTGATCGTGGCGCCGCTGTCCGGCCACTACGCCACGCTGCTGCGCGACACCGTGCGCACCATGCTCAAGGACCACAAGGTCTACATCACCGACTGGAAGAACGCCCGCCTGGTGCCGCTGGCCGACGGTGAGTTCCACCTGGACGATTACGTGAACTACGTGCAGGAGTTCATCCGCCACCTGCAAGGCATCTATGGCAACTGCCACGTGATCAGCGTCTGCCAGCCCACGGTACCCGTGCTGGCTGCGGTTTCGCTGATGGCGAGCCGGGGCGAGACGACCCCCCTGACCATGACCATGATGGGCGGCCCCATCGACGCGCGCAAGTCGCCCACATCAGTGAACAATCTGGCGACGAACCGCAGCTACGAATGGTTCGAGAACAACGTGATCTACCGCGTGCCGGACAACTTCCCAGGCGCCGGCCGCCGCGTCTATCCCGGCTTTCTGCAGTACACCGGCTTCGTGGCGATGAACCCCGACCGCCACGCGTCCAGCCACTACGACTACTTCAAGGACTTGATCAAGGGGGACGACACCAGCGCCGAAGCCCACCGCAAGTTCTACGACGAGTACAACGCCGTGCTCGACATGGATGCCGACTACTATCTCGAAACCATCGAGACGGTGTTCCAGGAATACAAGCTGGTCCACGGTACTTGGGACGTGCGTTCGCCCGACGGCAAGATCGAGCGTGTACGCCCCCAGGACATCACCACCACCGCCCTGTTCACGGTAGAGGGTGAGCTCGACGACATCTCCGGCTCGGGCCAGACCGAGGCCGCGCACGACCTGTGCAGCGGCATCGTTCGCAAAGAGCAACGCCACCTGGAGGCCAAGGGTGCCGGCCACTACGGCATCTTCAGCGGCCGCCGCTGGCGCGATGTGGTGTACCCCCAAGTGCGTGCCTTCATCCATGAGCACGAAAAGCCGCAGAAGAACGCCGTCCCGGCCGTGATCGAGACGCCGGACGACAACCCACCCCGCCAAGTCGCAGCCAAGGTGGCGGTGCCCAAAAAGGCCCCGGCCCCCAAGGTCGCTGCCAAGCCTGCGGTAAAGACGCCGAGTGCGCCGGCAGTGGCCACACGCTGGGTCAAGCCAGCCGTAGCGGGTCGCGGCAAGCCCGCTGGTGCAGCCGCCCCGGCTGAAGCGGCCGAGGCACCTGCGGCCAAGGGCAAGACGGCTGCTGCCACCGTCACCGCATCGGCGACGCCCCGCACCCGCCGCGGCACGGCGCGCAAGGCTTGAGCGCTTCGCAGACGACTGCTCTCTCGCCCGCAGCCCTGTCCACGCTTGCGGCGCGGATTGACGCGGCCTTGCCCCAAACGCAGTGCACCCGCTGCGGCTATCCAGACTGCGCTGCCTATGCACAGGCCATTGCCGGTGGCTTGGCCGCCATCAACCAGTGCCCCCCCGGCGGCGCAGAGGGCATTGCCCGCCTGTCCGCCATCACCGGCCATCCCGCGCTGCCGTTGAGCGCCGAGCACGGCGAGGAGGCGCCGAGGGCGGTCGCTTTCATTGACGAATCCTGGTGCATTGGCTGCACGCTGTGCATCAAGGCCTGTCCGACCGACGCCATCATTGGCTCCAACAAGAAGATGCACACAGTCATCGAGCCGTACTGCACGGGCTGCGAACTGTGCATCCCCGCCTGCCCGGTGGACTGCATAAAACTCGAAAACGTGAGCGGCGCCACCACCGGCTGGGCCGCGTGGTCAGCGCCCCTCGCAAATCAGGCGCGGCAGCGTTACCAGGGACATCGCGCACGCGTGCCGCTGGAGATCGAGGAAGACGAGGACGTCGCAACGGCCAGTGCCGCGGCGCCCGCAGGCGGGCTGCAGAGCGGCAGCGCAGATTCCGACAGTGGCGGAGAAGCCGAGAAAGCGCAGGCATTGCGCCAGGCGGCCATAGCTGCGGCGATGGAGCGAGCCCGCCAGCGGCGTGCTCAGGCGCCTCGGTAAACAGTCCGGCGACCGCGCCTACGACGAACCGGTGGCCGATGCCGAGCAAGCCCGGCAGCCGGGCTCTCAGCGCGCAGCCAGGGTCTTGTACACCCCACAGCCCACATATTCATCGCCCACGCGGCTCACGTAAGACATCTTGGTCTGCACCGCGCCCGTCGCGGGGTTGGTGATGTCGTATTCCACCCATCCCGGGGCATGGTCGGCCTGGGCGGCGATGTCGCTCACGAGCCGGTCACCCGCGATGCCTGGGATGTCTTGGACTCGGGTGCCCACCTTGGCCGTGTTGCCACCAAAAGCCAGGTAGGTGCCAGCGGTGTTCAGCACAAACACATACATGTCCCGGTCGTGGTAGGGCTGGCTTTTGTCGGTGATGCTGCGCAAAAACTGATCGCGTGAAGTGCTTTTGTGCAGCGCCACGGCACGGTTGACCAGGGCCACCGCTTCGTCCGCCGTGCCCTGTTGCAGCCTGAAAGCGGACACCGCCCGCGACAGGGTGGATGCCCGGCTTTCCAGGGCTTCGGCCTGCTGCACCGCATGGCCCACCATCTGTGCGTTGTGCTGGGTGATCTGGTCCAGTTGCTGAACGGCGGCGCTCACCTCGCGCAGGCCGGTGCTTTGTTCGGCGCTGGAGCCAGAAATTTCGGACATGCTGGCCGCCACGCTGCGGATGCCGCCGGCCATGTCAGAGATGCCTTCGCCCGCGGAGCGGATCAAGCCCGCACTCGCCTCCACCTGGCTGACCGACGCGCCGATCAGCTCGCGGATTTCGCGCGCTGCGTCACTCGAGCGCTTGGCCAGCGTGCGCACCTCAGCGGCCACCACGGCAAAGCCACGGCCTTGCTCGCCGGCCCGCGCGGCCTCCACCGCGGCATTCAGCGCCAGGATGTTGGTTTGAAATGCAATGCTGTCGATCACGCCGATGATTTCGGTCATCCGCCGTGCACCTTGCTGAATGGCCTCGACCGACTGCACCGCGCGCCCCATGGCCTGCGCGCCGGCGTCGGCAGCAGTGCGCACCTGGGCGGCGCGCGCGTCGGCGCTTTGGGCTGTTTGGGCATTGTTCTGGACAGCGGACGAGAGCTGCTCGACGCTTGCCGCGGTCTGCTCTAGGTTGGCGGCTTGCTGCTCGGTACGGTCGGCCAGCGAGCGATTGCCGTGGGCCAGGCTTTGCCCTGCATGCGCGACCAGCGCTGCGTTGCTGCGGATGTCGGCCACCATCGACGACAGCGTGATCACCATGCGGTCCAGTGCCTTCGCCATCTCTGCGACTTCATCCTGGCCATAGTTGCCACGGGCTTGCGCGCGCAGATCACCGCCCTGCGTCAACTCGATGGTGCGCGCCAGCCCCGCAAGGTCTGTAGAGAGACTGATGAAAAGCGCCAACACGGCGTACGCCACGATCACGGCCGCCAGCGCAATCGCCCACCATGGTGCTCCCCCCGCTGCGGTGGCCAGAGCGGCCGCCACCAACACGCTGAGCGAGACCAGTTTGCCAGGCAGATGCCACCTGCGCATCCACCAAAGGCCCGGGCGCAGCGGTAGGAATCCTGACATCGTGTCTCCTGTTTTCGTTCTGGCAATGGCGCGAATCCTAGGGGCGGCCACTTACGGCGGATTGACAGCCTTGAACACGGTGCATCGCCGAAGTGTTCCTCAGCTATGGCACCGAAGCGCCCGGGGCCATCGCCCATAATGGCGCCCCATGAATCCCCTGCTTTCCCATCTGCAGCCCTACCCTTTCGAGCGGCTGCGACAGCTCTTTGCGGGGGTGACACCACCCACCGCCTACTCCCCCATCAGCCTTGGCATGGGAGAGCCGCGCCATCCTACACCGCAGTTCATCAGGGACGCACTCAGCGGAAACCTCCATGGGCTGGCCAGCTACCCGGCCACCGCCGGCGATCTGAAACTGCGCGAAGCCTTCACCGGATGGCTGCAAAAACGCTACGCACTCAAGATGGACCCTGCCACCCAGGTGTTGCCCGTCAACGGTTCGCGCGAGGCACTGTTCGCATTTGCGCAAACCATCGTCGACCCCTCCAAAGTCGAGGCCCTGGTCGTCTGCCCCAACCCGTTTTATCAAATCTACGAAGGCGCGGCACTGCTCGCCGGCGCCCAGCCTTACTACGCGCCCAGCGACCCAAGCCGCAACTTCGCCGTCAACTGGGATACCGTGCCTGAAGCCGTGTGGGAGCGCACCCAGCTGCTGTTTGTATGCTCACCCGGCAACCCTACGGGCGCGGTCATGCCGATCAGCGAATGGCAAAAGCTGTTCGAACTGAGCGACCGATACGGCTTCGTGATCGCCTCTGACGAGTGCTACAGCGAGATCTACTTCCGAGACGAACCACCGCTCGGTGGCCTGCAAGCCGCAGAGCAGCTGGGCCGACATGATTTCAAGAACCTGATCTCCTTCACCAGCCTGTCCAAGCGCAGCAACGTGCCGGGCTTGCGCAGCGGTTTCGTGGCTGGCGACGCGGCGCTGATCAAGGCGTTTTTGCTCTACCGCACGTACCACGGCAGCGCCATGAGCCCGGTCGTGCAGGCTGCCAGCATCGCGGCCTGGGGCGACGAGCAGCATGTGGTTGAAAACCGCGCGCTCTACCGCACCAAGTTTGCTGAGGTCACACCGTTGCTGGCCGCTGTGATGGACGTGGCGCTGCCCGATGCCGGTTTCTACCTGTGGGCCAAGGTCCCCGATGCGCTGGCCATGACCGACGCCGAATTCGCCCGAGCGCTTCTGGCTCAATACAATGTCACCGTGCTCCCCGGCAGCTACCTGGCCCGCGAGGCCCAAGGCAGCAACCCCGGCGCCCAGCGCGTGCGCATGGCCCTGGTGGCCGAAACCGAAGAATGCGTGGAAGCTGCTCTGCGCATCGTGCAATTCATCCAATCCCGTACTGCCTGACAGACAACCACATGACCCAACAACTGCAAACCATCATCGACAACGCCTGGGAAAACCGCGCCAGCCTTTCGCCCGCCGCTGCCCCCAAAGAGATCCAGGACGCTGTCGAGCATGTGATCGCCGAGCTGAACAACGGCACGCTGCGCGTGGCCACGCGCCAGGGCGTGGGCCAGTGGACGGTGCACCAGTGGATCAAAAAAGCCGTGTTGCTGTCGTTCCGCCTGAAGGACAACGAGCTTGTGAAGGCCGGAGACCTGGGCTTTTACGACAAGGTGCAGACCAAGTTTGCGCACCTGTCCGAAGAAGAGATGAAAGCCACCGGCGTGCGCGTGGTGCCGCCCGCCGTGGCCCGCCGCGGCAGTTTCATCGCCAAGGGCGCAATCTTGATGCCCTCGTACGTCAACATCGGCGCTTACGTGGGCGAAGGCACCATGGTCGACACCTGGGCCACCGTGGGCTCGTGCGCGCAAATCGGCTCCAACGTGCATCTGTCGGGCGGCGTGGGCATTGGTGGCGTGCTGGAGCCCCTGCAGGCCGGCCCCACCATCATTGAAGACAACTGCTTCATTGGCGCCCGCTCCGAGGTCGTCGAAGGCGTGGTCGTCGAAGAGCATTCGGTGCTGGGCATGGGCGTGTACCTGGGCCAGAGCACTCCGATTTTCAACCGCGCCACGGGCGAGATCAGCTACGGTCGTGTGCCCACAGGCTCTGTGGTGGTCAGCGGCAATCTGCCCAAGACGGCCGCCAACGGCACGCCCTACAGCATGTACGCTGCCATCATCGTCAAGCAGGTGGACGCACAGACGCGCTCCAAGACCAGCATCAACGACCTGCTGCGCGACTGAGCACAGGTAAGCCAGCAACGCACACGCCAGGCGCGACCCACGCGGCCGCCGACGAAGACGACAACTTGAGGGACACCCCATGAGCACAATGGAACGGATTCTTCGGCTGATGGCCGAGAAAAAGGCCTCCGACGTCTACCTGTCGGCCAACGCGCCGGCGTTGATCAAGATCAATGGCGAGTGCGTGCCGATCAACAATCAAATCCTGCCGGCGGACGCACCACGCAACCTGCTCTCCGAAGTGGTCCCACCGGACCGCATCGAAGAGCTGGAAGAAACCGGCGAGCTCAACATGGGCGTGCCGCTCAGCGGTGTGGGCCGGTTCCGCGTCAGCGCCATGCGCCAGCGCGGCAGCTATGCCGTGGTGATCCGGTTCATCTCGCAGCACATCCCCGAGTTCGACTCGCTGGGTTTGCCGCCCGTGCTGCGCGATCTGATCATGGAAAAGCGCGGCCTTATCCTGGTCGTGGGGGCCACGGGCTCGGGCAAGAGCACCACGCTCGCGTCCATGATCGACACTCGCAACGAAGTGCTGACCGGCCACATCCTCACCATCGAGGACCCGGTCGAATACCAGTTCAAAAACAAGAAATCCATCGTCAACCAACGCGAAATCGGCGGTGACACGCAGTCCTTGCAGACCGCGTTAAAAAACGCCCTGCGCCAAGCTCCCGACGTGATCCTGATCGGCGAAATCCGCGACCGGGAAACCATGTCGGCGGCCATTGCCTATGCGCAGTCGGGCCACCTGTGCCTGGCTACGCTGCACGGCAACAACAGCTACCACGCGCTCAACCGGATTCTGTCGTTCTACCCTGTGGAAGTGCGGCCCACCATGCTCGGCGACCTGGCATCTGCGCTCAAGGCCGTGGTGTCGCAGCGCCTGGTACGCAAATCGGATGGCGGGCGCGTGCCGGCGGTGGAAGTGATGCTCAACTCCAAACTGGTGTCTGAGCTCATCGAAAAAGGCGACTTCGGCGGCGTGAAAGAAGCGATGGAAAAGTCCATGGCCGAAGGCTCGCAAACCTTCGAGGAAGCCCTGGCCCACCTCATCATGGAGTCCAAGATCGACCGCAAGGAAGGCCTGGCGTACGCCGATTCGCCCACCAACCTCATGTGGCGCCTGCAAAATGACTTCTCTTTGGCCGCCAACGCCGCCAAGGCCCAAAAAGAAGCACGGGACACCCCCGACGACCAGCCCTCGTTCACCGAAATCGTGCTGGACGTCAAGCCGGCGGCTTGAGTGAAGCCCCCCTGAGTCGCCACCGGCGCCTTCCCCTCATGGGGGACGACGCTCTCGCTGCGGGGCGTCGCTTGCTTAGCGTCCCGCGCTTGGGCTGCGTCAGTAGATGCGACAGCGCCTTGAAACAATCACCGAGTCCTAACTCACTTGCCTCCATGTCCCGCACCCTGCACCTGGCCGAACAGCTTATCTCCCTGCCCTCCATCACCCCCGAGGATGCGGGTTGCCTGGATGTGCTGGCGGCCCGCTTGGCCCCCCTTGGCTTTGTGTGCGAGCGGCTGGACAGCGGCCCGGCCGACTTCCGTGTCAGCAATTTATGGGCAAAAAGGCCTCTAGCGCTTGATACACAAGCGCAGAAAGCTATCAAAACCATAGTATTTGCAGGTCACACGGATGTGGTGCCCACCGGGCCGCTCGCGCAGTGGACCAGCGACCCCTTCGTACCCACGCACCGGGATGGCAAGCTTTTTGGCCGGGGTGCCAGCGACATGAAGACCTCGATTGCTGCCTTCGTGGTGGCGGTCGAAGAATTTCTGGCAGCGACGCCTGAGCCGCTGATCCAGCTGGCGTTTCTGCTCACCAGCGACGAGGAAGGCCCTTCGGTCGACGGGACCAAAGTGGTGGTGGAGCAGCTCACAGCGCGCGGCGAGACGTTGCACTACTGCATCGTGGGCGAACCCACCTCGGTCGAGCGCACGGGCGACATGATCAAGAACGGCCGGCGCGGCACCTTGAGCGGCAAGCTCACCGTGCGCGGAATCCAGGGCCACATCGCCTACCCACAACTTGCGCGCAACCCCATCCACCAGGCGCTGCCTGCGCTTGCCGAGCTGGCATCAACCGTGTGGGACCAGGGCAACGCCTTCTTTCCGCCTACCAGCTGGCAAATCAGCAACATGCACGGTGGCACCGGCGCCACCAACGTGATTCCTGGCGAGGTCGTGGTGGATTTCAACTTCCGCTTCTCCACCGAGTCCACCGCCGAGAGCCTCAAGCAGCGCGTGCATGCCATGCTCGACCGCCACGGCCTGGAATACGACCTGCGCTGGACGCTGGGTGGTCAGCCCTTCCTCACCACACCCGGTGAGCTGGTCAGCGCTGTGCAGCAAGCCATCACTGCAGAAACCGGTCTCACTACTGAGCTGTCGACTACCGGCGGCACCAGCGACGGCCGCTTCATTGCGCAGGTCTGTCCTCAGGTCATCGAGCTGGGCCCGCCCAACGCGAGCATCCACAAGATCGACGAGCACATCGTCGTGGCCGATATTGAGCCGCTCAAGAACATTTACCGCCGCACGTTGGAAAACCTGGATGCTGCGGCGAGGGCCACTGCATGACGACCGTACAGGAGCTCATCGACTCCGTCGCCGCGAGCCTGACCGCAGCGGGGGTTGCTTTCGGTCACGGCACCACCAACGCTTTCGATGAAGCCGCGTGGCTGGTGCTCTGGCAGCTGGGACTGCCGCTCGATGATCTGGACAGCGTCGAAGGCATGCCCGTCACCGGAGAGCAGCGTGACGAGGTAGAGGAACTGCTGAGCGAGCGCATCACCACACGCAAACCAGCCGCCTACCTCACGCAAGAGGCCTGGCTGCAAGGCATACCCTTCTATGTGGACGAACGCGCCATCGTGCCGCGCAGCTTCATTGCAGAGTTGCTGGCCGATGGCAGCGTGGACGAATTTTTGAGCGAGAACACCCGCCGGGTGCTCGACCTGTGCACCGGCAACGGCAGCCTGGCCGTGCTGGCTGCCATGGCCTGGCCCGAGGTGGTAGTGACGGGAGCGGACATCTCGCCCGATGCCCTGGCCGTCGCGCGCATTAACGTCGACAAGCATGGCCTGCAAGACCGCATCACCCTGCAACTGTCGGACGGCCTGGCCGCCCTGCCCGGCCCGTGGGACCTGGTCCTGTGCAATCCACCCTACGTGAACGCAGCCAGCATGGCAGCTTTGCCCGCGGAATACCTTGCAGAACCAGAACTCGCACTGGCGGGTGGTAGCGACGGCATGGATTTCATCCGCCAGCTGTTTGCTGCTGCGCCCGATTGCACGAGCGAAGACGCGGTGATCGTTTTGGAGATCGGCAACGAGCGCCCTCATTTCGAAGCGGCCTTCCCCCAATTGCCCGTTTTTTGGCTCGACACCAGCGCTGGCGAAGACCAGGTTTTGCTGGTGACTCGGCAGGCTTTGATCGCCCAATCCCGCCTCACGGCACAATAGAGGGTTGCGCGCCACGTCTTTGGCAGCGGTTTGTCCGTTGGCAAAGGCCTTTCGCCCCTTGATTTTTCACGCCACCCGCCCTGCGCGGGTGCGCTTTTTTCTGAGCTCCGGATGATCACCCTTAAAAACGTCACCCTGCGACGCGGCGCCAAAGTCGTGCTTGGCAGCGTTTCCGCCACCATCAACCCAGGCGAAAGTGTCGGTCTCGTGGGCCGCAATGGCGCCGGCAAGTCCAGTCTGTTTGCGCTCTTGAGCGGCAAGCTGCACGAAGACGGGGGCGATTTCTACATCCCCACCAGCTGGCGCATGGCAGAGGTCGCGCAGAACATGCCCGAAACCGACCAGCCGGCCACCGAGTTTGTGCTGGAGGGCGATACGCGCCTAGCCGAGGTGCAACGCCAACTGGTAGAAGCCGAGGCCAGCGACGACGGCATGGCCATTGCCCACGCCTATTCGGACCTGCACGATGCCGGCGCGCACGATGCGGTCGCACGCGCACAGGCGCTGATCCTGGGCCTGGGCTTTCGGGTCAGCGAGCTGGACCAGCCGGTCAACAGCTTCTCAGGCGGCTGGCGTATGCGCTTGCAACTGGCGCGCGCGCTGATGTGCCCCAGCGACCTGCTGCTGCTCGACGAGCCCACCAACCACTTGGACTTGGATGCCTTGGTCTGGCTCGAAGCCTGGCTCAAGCGCTATGCGGGCACCATGATCGTGATCAGCCATGACCGCGAGTTTCTGGATGCCATCACCAACGTCACCCTGCAAATTCAGCAGGGCGAGTTGAACCGCTATGGCGGCAACTACAGCAAGTTCGAAGAATTGCGCGCGCAGCAACTTGAGTTGCAACAGGCCAGCTTCTCCAAGCAGCAGGAGAAGATGGCCCACCTGCAGAAGTTCATCGACCGCTTCAAGGCCAAGGCCAGCAAAGCCAAGCAGGCGCAAAGCCGGGTCAAGCAGCTCGAACGCATGGAAAAGATTGGACCGGTGCTCGCGGAAGCGGACTTCACGTTTGAGTTCAAGGAACCGGCCAACCTGCCCAACCCGATGCTGGCCATCAGCGACGCCTCGTTCGGCTATGTGGACGAGGACGGCGTTCCGACCACCATTCTCTCGAACGTCAACCGCTCGGTACTGGCGGGCCAACGCATCGGCATTCTGGGCGCCAACGGCCAGGGCAAGTCGACCCTGGTCAAGACCATCGCCCGCACCATGAAGGCGCTGGGCGGCAGCGTGACCGAGGGCAAGGGCCTGAATATTGGCTACTTTGCCCAGCAGGAACTCGACGTGTTGCGCCCCGCAGAAAATCCGCTGGAGCACATGATCCGCCTAGCCAAGGAGTTGGGCCCCGACATCAAGCAACCGAGCCGCGAGCAGGACCTGCGCAGCTATCTGGGCACGTTCAATTTCACGGGAGACATGGTCAAGCAGGCCGTGGGCACCATGAGCGGTGGCGAAAAAGCCCGCCTGGTATTGGCGATGATCGTCTGGCAGCGCCCCAACCTGCTGCTGCTCGATGAGCCTACCAACCACTTGGATCTGGCCACCCGCGAGGCGTTGGCCATGGCGCTCAACGACTTCGACGGCACCGTCATGCTGGTCAGCCACGACCGCTCGCTGCTGCGCTCGGTCTGCGAGGACTTTTGGATGGTGGGCCGGGGCGCTGTGGGCCCCTTCGATGGCGATCTGGACGACTACCAGCGCTATCTGCTGGACGAATCGAAGCGCCTGCGGGAGGAGGCACGTTTGGCCGACCAGGCGCGCCCCGCCTCCGATGGCCCAGTAGCGACGGCGGTGTCACCGGTGTCCGTTTCGCCGCCACCTGTCGCGGTTGCAGCCTCATCGCCCCCTGCGCCCGCCCCTTCGTCTTCGAAGGACGGGCGGGAGCAGCGAAAGCTGGATGCGCAGGTCCGCCAGCAGCAGGCGGAAAAATCCAAGCCCCTCAAAAAAGAGCTGGAACAAATCGATAAACGCCTCGCCGCGTTGACCGCTGAGCGGGCCGCCCTGGAGCAAAAATTGACCCAGCCTTTGCCTGCCGCCGAAATCGCAGACTGCGGGAAACGGCTGAAAGCGGGCAGTGACGAAACAGCCCGATTGGAAGAGCGCTGGCTCGAAATTTCTTCAGCGATCGAAGAAATCCAGGGCGCCATGGCAAGCTGAGAATGTAAAATCCTGTAAGTTTTAGATGACTCTTTTGCGGCTCTCCGCTTGCCACACTAAGGTTGTACGCTATAAATAGGATAGCAACAGGGATTGTAAGCGGCGGGGCCATTCCGGTTGCATTTTTTTGTGAAACGCTGTCAACGCAACCTGAATCGAACGCGTTGTTGGTACATCACAGGAGTTTTCCAGTATGAATACCACCGCAATCTTGTCCGCCTGGCCCGAAGACGAACGCGACCGCAAGCGCGCTCCGGCCCGTTTCTAAAGCGTTTCCATGGTCGTTCGCTCTAGTCAGACGACCCCCGTAGGGAGCAGCTTCCGGTGGTTTCCGCGAACCACTCCAACCGCAGCCGCGCACACTGACTTCAGGCGCTGAGCTTCCGAAAGTCCCTTGTAGTCAGTCTGCTGATTCGATTACCCAACAAAAAACCCCGCTTCGCGGGGTTTTTGTTTTTCTGGCACCAGGGCGAAATCAGCCCATGTGCAGCCCGCCGTTGACCGAGAAGTCGGCGCCGGTCGCGTAGCCGCCCTCATCCGAGGCCAGCCACGCGATGATCGAGGCGATCTCGCTCGGCTCGCCCAAGCGCTTCACGGGCACCGTGGCAACAATCTTTTCAAGCACGTCGGGCCGGATGGCCTTGACCATGTCGGTGCCGATGTAGCCGGGGCTCACGGTGTTGACCGTCACACCCTTCGTCGCCAGCTCCTGGGCCAACGCCATCGAGAAGCCGTGCATGCCGGCCTTGGCAGCCGAGTAGTTGGTCTGGCCGGCCTGGCCCTTTTCGCCGTTCACCGAGCTGATGTTGACGATGCGGCCCCAGCCCTTTTCCACCATGTCCGCCACCACCTGCTTGGTGACGTTGAACATGCTGTTGAGGTTGGTTTCGATGACCGCATCCCAGTCTTCGCGCGACATTTTGAGGAACATGCGGTCGCGGGTGATGCCGGCGTTGTTCACCAACACATCAATGGTGCCGTGCTCGGCCTTGGTTTTGCCGAATGCCTCCACCGTGGAGTCCCAGTCACCGACGTTGCCAACCGAGGCGTAGAAGCTGTAACCCAGGGCCTTTTGCTCGGCCAGCCATTTGGCGTGGTCGCGGGTGGGGCCGCACCCTGCAATGACCTTGAAGCCGTCCTTGTGCAGGCGCTGGCAGATGGCAGTCCCGATGCCACCCATGCCCCCGGTGACGTATGCAATTTTTTGGCTCATCAAACTCTCCTTTTTCGTTGGTGATTGAACTGCTCAGCAGCCACTCTACCCAAGAAATGGGACGCATCCGTGAAGGTAAACACTGAACCGATGGTCTTTTTGTGGGAGCTTTGAGCCCGTTAAGGAAACACGTGTGACCCATTCACGTGTTTGGTGCACACCCGACGACAAATTTGAGTCGCGGATCTTTCCACACCAGGCAATTGTCACGGGATGTACGAACCGACCGAGTTCAAAGTGAGCGGGAACCACAGCCCTGGGGGGCGCCTGCACCGATCGAATTCGCGAGAGGTGTGCGTTGCGGAAAGGATCGCGCAGGACCAGCACACGCTGTAGTTACTTCAATCGTTTGCGATGCCGCAGACCGCTCAAACGCAGGTGCAAGCGGCGCAGTGATTTCGTCGGAGCTTGGCTACGTCATCGCGCCAGCGGCAGCGTCTCCCACCCCGGCTTGGCGAACAGATAGCCCTGTTGATACTGGATTCCCATGGATCGCAGATACGCCGATTCCGCCGACGTCTCCACACCCTCCGCGACGATGTCGATCGACAACTTCTGGCACACCAGCGCAATGCCCGCAACAATGGCTTGGCGCACAGGGTCGTCGTTCAGGTTGCGAATCAGTTCCATGTCGATCTTGAGAACATGCGGCTGGAATTGCGCCAGCATGTTGAGACCGGCGTAGCCCGCGCCAAAGTCGTCGATGGCAGTGATCAATCCTCGGCGGCGGTACTCGTTGAAAATCGATTTCAGGTGCGCGCCATTGCGCAATTGCTCGCCCTCTGTCACCTCGAACATGATGCGGTTGTGAGGGAAGTCAAACTCTTGAGCAGCCTCCATCGTGGCGCGGATGCAGGTCTCGGCGCGGTACACCGCGTTGGGCAGAAAGTTAATGCTCAACCGGCATTCGGGCAGCGCTGCCAAACCCAGGCGCGATGCGAGTTCGATGGCTTTCACCCGGCATGCCTGGTCAAAACGGTAGCGATTGGCGTCGTCCACCCACGAAAGTACGGTGCCCGCTGGCTCTCCGTTGATACCGCGGACCAGCGCCTCGTATGCAAACGGGCGGTCCCGTTCCAGGTCCATGATGGGTTGAAAGGCCATCGTGAACTCGAAAGGCAGCTGCGTCTTGTCGCGGCACGACTGGCAGCCGACGGGCTCAAAGGGTTGGGCAAAGATCGTCTCGGTCATCGTCAAAGCACGGTATCTCTGATTTGCAGGGACTCTCGATCCATGTCGCAAAAAAGCATGGGAGAAGAAAAGGCCCGTACACACTGCGCGAAGACCGCAGGCCTACGGGCCTTGGCACTGACGGACCGCGGAACAAGTCCCAGGGCCCGTCCGTTGCAAGTACCCGGCGCTCTCAGCGCTCCAGCGCGAGCGAAACGCCCATGCCACCGCCAATGCACAGTGCGGCGATGCCTTTCTTGGCGTCGCGGCGCTGCATTTCGTGCAGCAGCGTCACCAGGATGCGGCAGCCGGATGCGCCGATGGGGTGGCCGATGGCAATGGCGCCGCCGTTCACATTGACCTTGGAAGGATCGATCCCCAGTTCCTTGTTCACGGCGCAAGCCTGCGCGGCAAAGGCTTCATTCAGTTCGAACAGGTCCACGTCGGCAGCGTTCCAGCCTGCACGCTCGAGCGCCTTGCGGGTAGCGGATACGGGGCCCATGCCCATGGTGGCGGGGTCGAGGCCGGTGGTGCCAAAGGCGGCGATGCGGGCCAGTGGCTTGAGGCCCAGGGCCGCTGCCTTCTTGGCACTCATCACGACCACAGCCGCAGCGCCGTCGTTCAGGCCCGAGGCATTGCCGGCCGTCACGCTGCCGGCTTTGTCGAAGGCGGGGCGCAAGCCTGCCAGCGCCTCGGCGTTGGTCTTGCGGTTGAGGTATTCGTCGGCGTTGAAGAGGATGGGATCGCCCTTCTTTTGCGCCAGGCTCACGCCCACGATTTCATCGGCGAACTTGCCGGCGTCCTGCGCGGCAGCGGCCTTTTGCTGGCTGGCAAGGGCCAGGGCATCCTGCATGTCGCGGGTGATGCCGTACTGCTTGGCAACGTTCTCGGCCGTGATGCCCATGTGGTACTGGTTGTACACGTCCCACAGGCCGTCCACGATCATGGTGTCGACCATCTTCCAGTCGCCCATGCGCTGGCCGTCGCGCGAGCCGTTGAGCACGTGTGGAGACAGGCTCATGCTTTCTTGCCCGCCGGCCACCACGATTTCGCTGTCGCCCCAGGCCACCGCCTGGGCGGCCAGCATCACAGCCTTGAGGCCGGAGCCGCACACGGCATTGATGGTGAGCGCCGGGGTTTCCTTGGCGATGCCGGCCTTGATGGACGCCTGGCGCGCGGGGTTCTGGCCCACGCCCGCGGTCAGCACCTGGCCCATGATGACTTCGCCGATCTGCTCGGACGACAGACCCGCGCGCGCAATAGCTTCACGGATCACGATGGCGCCCAGTTCGGTCGCGGGTGTCTTGGCCAGCGCGCCACCAAACTTGCCCACAGCAGTGCGGGCGGCCGAAACGATGACGATGTCTTCCATGGAATGTCCTTGTGGTTGGAGGTGATTGCTCGGTGATTTTGACAGCGCTGAAGGTCAGTGCTTTTGCGTATCCGTGGGCGGCGGCATGAAACGGGCCCGAGACAGGTGCGGCCCGGCGGCCGAGGCGCAGTTCCCTTGCGACGGATAGCGCTGGCGCCGAGCCAGGGCCTGTCCCATCTCAAGCCTTTTGTTTGACATAGCTGCCCGGCGCCGGCTCGAGGGCCTTGAATTTGCTGCCTTTGCCATAGGCCTTGGGTGCCGCAATCTGCTTGCCGGCGTGGCCCTTGAGCCAACCCGACCAGTCGGTCCACCAGCTGCCGGGGTGTTCGGTGGCGCCGCCGAGCCATTGGTCCAGCGTGGCGGGCAGTTTGCCGTCGGCACGGATCCAGTGGCTGCGTTTGCCTTTGGCCGGCGGGTTGATGACGCCCGCGATGTGGCCCGAGGCGCCCATCACAAACCGCTTCTTGCCAGGCAGCACCTGGGTGGAGGCATAGGCGGCATTGATCGGCACGATGTGGTCCTCACGCGAACCGTAGATGTACACCGGCAGGTCGAGCGCCCCGAGGTCCATCTTTTCACCACACACGGTGAGCTTGCCGGGCTCGACCAAGCTGTTCTCCAGATAGAAATTTCGCAGGTACCACGCATAGAACGGCCCCGGCAGGTTGGTGCTGTCGCTGTTCCAGTACAGCAGGTCGAACGGCGGTGGCGTCTCGCCCTTGAGGTAGTTGCCCACCACGTAGTTCCAGACCAGGTCATTGGGACGCAAGAAGCTGAAGGTCGAGGCCAGGTCCTGCCCTTTCATGAGCCCGCCCTTGCCCAGCTGCATCTCGCGGTACTTCACGAACGGCTCGTCGATGAACACGTCCAGGATGCCGGTGTCGCTGAAATCGATCAGCGTGGTGAGGAAGGTGGCGCTGGCCACCGGCTCTTCGCCGCGTGCGGCGAGCACCGCCAGCGCGTTGCTCAGGATGGTGCCACCCACGCAAAAGCCCAGGGCATTGATCTGCTCGGCACCAGTGATGTTCTGCGCCACCTCAATCGCGGCCATAGCCCCGTCTTCGACATAGTCGTCCCAGGTCTTGTCGGCCAGGGTGTTGTCGGGGTTGCGCCAGCTCACCACAAAGGTGCGGTGGCCCTGCTCCACGGCATAACGAATCAGCGAGTTCTCGGGCTGCAGATCGAGGATGTAGAACTTGTTGATGCACGGCGGCACCAGCAGGAAGGGCCGCGCGTACACCTTGGCGGTGAGCGGCTTGTATTCGAGCAACTGGAACAGCTCATTCTCGAACACCACGGCGCCCTCGGTCGTGGCCACGTTGCGCCCCACTTCAAACAGGCTCTCGTCGGTCATCGACACATGGCCCTGCGTGATGTCGTGCAGCAGGTTTTGCATACCCTTGGCAATACTCTCGCCCTTGGTCTCGATGGCTTTCTTTTGCGCTTCGGCGTTAAAAGCCAGGAAGTTGCTGGGCGCCATGGCGGCCATCCATTGCTCTACGCCAAAACGGATGCGGGCCTTGGTTTTTTCATCCGATTCCACTGCGTCCGCCAGGCCCATCAGGGTGCGCGCGTTGAGCAGATACGCCGCGGCAGAAAATGCGGCCACCGGGTTGCCCGCCCAGCCTTCGCCCGAGAAGCGTTTGTCCTTGACCTCGGGTGCGCCCTGCAGGCCCTGGGCCCAGAGGTCCTGTGCCTCCTTGAGGTACTGCTGCTGCAAAGCCTGCAGCTTGGTGGGCGAGAATTTAAGCGCTGGGGAGGACGGTGCGGGTGCGCCAAGATCCATCTTTTGGAACGACTGCAGCGCTTGTGACCAGCTTTGCCCGAAAATCTGCTGGAACTGCTGGGCGCTCTCGGCCCACGGTGATTCAGAATTCATGCTCTTTCCTCGATGGTGTGGTCGTTCGCAGCGGCTGGGCTTTCGCTGAGATTGTTGCCCACCGCGCTGTGCAAGGCAACGGGTTCGCCCCGTGCTGGCACCGACCACTTGTTCAAGCCCCGCAACCAATGTACCTGATCGTCATCGCCTGGACCTACGTCACCCTCATGATGGCTGTGGCCGAAGCCACCAGCACCACCGGCACCGTGCTGGGCGCGGTCATCACCTTCCTGCTGTACGGGGCGCTGCCGATGGGAATCCTCGTGTACATCCTGGGCACGCCGTCGCGCAAGCGGGCGATCAAGGCGCGCGAAGTGGCTGAGCAAGCGGCCTACGACGCAGAGCAGCACGCGAAGGCGGCGCGGCCAGCGCCAGATGAAAGCACCGCGGGCGACGCTGCAGACGCTGACAAAGCGCCCGCTTCAGTCGCGCCAGATGCAGGCCGCGAAACGCCCGCTGCCCCCGAGCACACCGCTGTCGCGCCGGTGCGAAAAGAACCGTGACGCGTTGGACAAAGTGCACCACGGCGCGGTGCTGTCGTTGCCATAGATGGCAGTGATGCCGAGCGCCTGCAGCCGCAGGCGCGCCAGGCCTGCCAGATCGCAGAGGTATTTGCTCGGCGCCCCCGTGGGCGTAAAGCAGGCTTGCGCCGCAGGCGAGACATCGCAGAACGCCGCGCGCACCTCGGGCCCGACCTCGAAGGCCGCAGGGCCGATGCACGGACCCAACCAGGCCAGCGTGTCCGTCGCCACGGGCTCTGGCGGCCGTGCTATTGATTTGATAGCTGCATGCGCTTTACTGTCCAGCGCCAGGGCCTCAAAACGCTTGAAAACCGACTCCAAAACCCCCTGCCCGTCCGTTCCTGCCAGCCCGCGCCAGCCCGCATGCGCCGCTGCCACCACCGCGCCCGAGCGGTGGGCCAAGAGCACCGGCAGGCAGTCGGCCACCATGATCGCGCAGGCGACGTCGGCGGACGAAGCCACGCAGGCATCGGCCTCGGTGCCGTCGGGCGTGTCAATGTCCAGATGCGCCACGCCATCGCCGTGCACTTGGTGGAGGAACACCGGGCGTGTTCCGGCAGACACTGCCTGCACGCGGTCCTGCAGGCGCAGGCGGTTGGTGCGCACGGCCGCGGGGTCGTCGCCCACGTGGGTGCCCAGGTTCAGGCTGTCGTATGGCGGCAGGCTCACGCCGCCAGCGCGCGTGCTGCACAGCGCATGCACGCCCGCGGGCAACGGCCAGTCGGGCACCAGCCAGTCGGCTGGCACGTTGTCAGGGTTGACAGGTGCGGTGGACGTCAAGTTTCGTGGTCCGGGCAGGCCGAGGGCTGGGCTTGCTGGAAGGCCGGCAGCGCCAGGCAGGCGTCGTGCGCGGCCAGGGTGAGCGGCAAGCCGTCCAGGTTCACCTTGAACCGATGGGCGTTGAAGATCTGCGGCACCAGGCAGCAATCGGCCAGCGTGGGCGTGTCGCCCCAGCACAGCACCGACGGCGGCAAGCCCTGGCCCGCGCGTTCCTGGGCGAGCAGCGCCAGTTGCCGCTCGAAGGCCTCCAGCCCGCTGCGCGCCCAGTGGTGGTACCAGGCGTTCTTGGCGTCTTCATCCACCTTGAGTTCACGCACCAAATACTTGAGCACGCGCAGGTTGTTGATGGGATGGATCTCGCACGCCACCATCTGCGCCAGGGCCCGGACGCGGGCGCGTGCCAAAGGCTCGGGTGGCAGCAGCGCCGGCGTGGGGTGGGTTTCTTCCAAGTATTCGATGATCGCCATCGATTGAGCCAAAGCCACACCGTCGTCGGTCACCAGCGTGGGCACCAGGGCGTCGGCCGCGAGGCGGGTGTAAGCGGGCTGCTGGTGCTCGCCCTTCACCAGATGCACAGGCACATACTCGTAACCAAGCCCCTTGATCGCCAGAGCGATGCGCACGCGGTACGAGGCCGACGATCGGAAGTAGTTATAGAGCTGCATGCAAGAAATCCGTGAGTGAGTCGGCAAGCCTTGGTGCCCACCGGGCAGGCGCCTGAAGACGCGAACGGTGCGTCCCGGAAGCCCGTTTCAAGCGCCCGAGGTGCCGGCGGGATCCTGGTGGTTGTAGACCACCTTGGTGAGGATGGCCATGAGGTCGCTGCGTTCCTGCGCGTTGAGCGGGGCCATCAGGCGCTCCTGCACGCGCTGCGCCGCATCGCGCATCTGCAAGGCGGCGACCTCGCCTTCAGGCGTGATCCACAGCAGCTTGCGGCGGCGGTCGCGGGTGTCGGGTTCGCGGCGGATCCAGCCGCGTTTTTCGAGCCGCCCGATCACCGAGCCCGACGTGGCTGCGTCGAACGCCACGCGGGACGCCAGGGTGACCTGGTCTTCGCCCGGCTGGGCCAGCAGCTCGTGCAGGATGGCGAACTGCACGGGCGTCACGTCAAAACCGGCCGTCTCTTCCATGAAAAGCGCGACGGTCCGCTGGTGGGCGCGGCGCACCAGGTGGCCTGGCGTGTTGTGGAAATCGAAGCTCTTTGCCATGGGCGCGAGTGTAGCCTCAGAGAGCGCGGCGCCCTCAGCCATGGCACACTGCCAGGCTCCAGCCTGGGTGCCTGCAGCGCGGCCTGCAGATCCCATCGGCCCCCTTCTCCGTGACATCCGAGACAAGCGAAAGGCAGACATGAGCTACGTGTTTTCTCCCGCGCCGGTGGTCAGCGTGCCCGTGGTGGGCAGCGGCGACCGTTTTCCCGTGCACCGCATCTACTGCGTGGGCCGCAACTACGAAGAACACGCCAAGGAAATGGGCTTCACCGGCCGCGAGCCGCCCTTCTTCTTCATGAAGCCAGCCGACGCCATCGTGGTCGTCAATGCCGGCGAAACCGGCCAGTTGCCCTACCCCACCCTCACCGCCAACTTGCACCACGAGATCGAGCTCGTGGTCGCCATCGGCAAAGGTGGCACGAACATCGCCGCCGCGGATGCCCTGGCGCACATCTACGGCTACGCCGTGGGCCTCGACATGACGCGCCGCGATCTGCAAAACGACATGAAAAAACAAGGCCGCCCCTGGTGCATCGGCAAGGGTTTTGACGCCAGCGCGCCCATCGGCCCCATCACCCCCGCCGCGCAAGCGGGCGACGTGGCCAGCGCCGGCATCTGGCTGCAAGTGAACGGCGCAGACAAGCAGCGCAGCACCGTCGCCCAGCTGATCTGGAACATTGCCGAAACCATCGAACACCTGTCCGCCGCCTGGGAGCTGCAGCCCGGCGACCTGATCTACACCGGCACGCCCGAGGGCGTGGGCGCGGTGGTGCGCGGCGACGCGCTGGAAGGTGGCGTGGACGGCCTGGGCACCCTGCGACTGAACGTGGTGTAAGGCCCGGCGGGCGCCTGCCCTACCGTGGCAGTGGCGTCGCAACACTATGCTTTTCATAGCTGCCAGCGCTTATAGAACAAGCGCTGGCAGCCTGTTTTACCAAAAATTCAACCCCGCATGACCTTCCGCAGCCCCATCAAACACTGCCGCACCTGTGGCACTGCCGTGGTCTACCGCCTGCCGGACGATGGCGACACCAAACTGCGCGCGGTGTGCCCGGCGTGCCACACGGTGCACTACGAAAACCCGCTCAACGTCGTCGGCACTGTGCCCGCGTTGCCCGACGGCCGCGTGCTGCTGTGCAAGCGCAACATCGAGCCGCGCTGGGGCAAGTGGACCTTGCCCGCGGGCTTTATGGAACTGGACGAAACCACGGCCCAGGGCGCCGCGCGCGAAACCGACGAGGAAGCCGGCGCGCAGATCGAGATGGGCCCGCTGTTTTCGCTGCTCAATGTGGCGCGGGTCGGCCAGGTCCACCTGTTCTACCGGGCCACGCTGCTCAGCGACCAGTTCAACCCCGGGCACGAAACCATCGAGGCCCGGCTCTTTACCGAGGACGAGGTGCCTTGGGACGAGATCGCCTTCCGCACGGTGAAGGAGACGCTGGAGGCTTATTTTGCGGACCGCAAGGCGGGCAGCTTTGGGCTGCATTGCATCGATATTGAGTAGACAGTGCAGCAGCCGCTGAGGACTCCACCCACACCCGCCCATCCCATGCCGTCCCCTGCCCCATCGATACCCCCCGAGCC
>SDXZ01000353.1 GCA_004210805.1 Acidovorax sp. | reverse complement strand
GGGGCGGGGCGGTCAGGGCGCAGTGCGGGGTGCGGATGCCGAAGCAGCTGCAGTGGTGCCGGCGGCGACTGGCGCGGCCGATGCCACGGCCGTGCCTTCGCGCAGCTGGCCAATGCGGCCCGCAATCACTGGCGTGCCTTCGGCCACACCCTCAATCGCCACCCAGGTCTGCCCGTTCACGACGGAGCGCGCGCCGGTCTTGACGTCGACATATGCAATGCGCCCTTCCTTCAGCGTCTGCAAGTAGGGCGCGGGCTTGTCGGTGCGCACGGCATCCAGTGGCACGGTCAGCACCTCGGCACGGCCGGTGTCGAGCGTGCCCTGCACGAAGAGGCCCTGGCGCAGCGGGGTCTCGCCCTTGGTCTGCTCCACCCGCAGGTACACCGGCACCGTGCGGCTGCCGACCTGGGCACTGGGGCTGATGCGCGCCACGGTGGCGGGCACCGGCGCAGCCGTGCCTTCCATGGTGAGCAGGGCCTTCTGGCCCACGCGCACCGCCAGCGAATCGGCGGGGCTGAGCAGCGCCTCAAGCTCCAGGCGTGAGAGGTCTACCACCTCGATGATGCGCGCGTCCACGGCCACGCGCTCCCCCGGCTGGGCCAGGCGCTGGGCCACCAGGCCGGTGATCGGGCTCTTGAGGACGGTGTCGTCGAGCGCCTTGCGCGCCACATCGGCAGCCGACACGGCGGCCTGGTAGCTTGCTTGCGCGGACTCCAGGCTGGCTTGTGAAGTGACGAGTGCGGTGGGCGAGATGAAGCCCTGGTCCACGAGCGCGCGGTTGTTGGTGTACTGCCGCTGGTTGATGTCCACCTGCGATTTGGCGGCGTCTGCCTGCTGCTGCGCCTGACGCAGGCGGGCCCGGGCCTCGGTGGGGTCGATGCGGGCGACCTCCTGGCCGGCCTTGACGCTGTCGCCCTCGCGCAGGGTGAGGCCTTGCAGCTCGCCACCCACCCGGGCCTTGACCATGGCCGATTCGACCGCGCGCAGCGAGCCCGATACCGGCACGCCCAGTGTGAGGTTCTGGCGCCGCACGGTGATGACCTCGTCAGCCGCCAGCTGCAGCGGCGCCTGCGCCTTCTGGGCCGTAGCCTCGGCCAGCGCTTTTTGCTGCGCCTGGCGGCCCGCCATGGCGCGCCACACGCCACCACCCACCAACACAACAACGATGGCCACGGCCACCCAGGGAATCCAGCGTTTCATGGTCAGGCGCCGCGTGAGGGCGAAGAAGAAGGGGACGGGGAGGCGGAGGAGGGGGAAGAAGCCGGGGGCCGCACCAGCAGCCCATGCAGGACGTTGTCGATCTGCGCCTCGATGTACAGCTCAGGCCGCAGGCCCAGGGCTTCTGGAATGCAGGCGCCCACCGAATGCTTCCACATCATCAGGAAGATCATCGGCGCCAGCACCACGTGCACGATGTAGTCGAGCGGCACGGGGCGAAACTCGCCGCGCTCGATGCCGCGCTCGATGATGCGGCGGATCAGCATCTGCCCTGGCAGGATCACTTCCTGCTGATAAAACTCGGTGATCTCGGGGAAGTTCTGGGCCTCGCTGAACATCAGCTTGGTGATGCCCGAGGCCTTGGTGGCGCCGATGCGCTCCCACCACACCTGGTAGCAGTAGCGCAGCAGGTCGCTGGTGGTGCCGTCAAACGCCTGGAGCTCCGCGCGCCACTCTTCAAACCGCCCGGCAATGTTGTGACGCACCACCGCCTTGAAGAGTTCTTCCTTGCTCGGGAAATACAGGAACAGCGTGCCCTTGGAAACCCCGGCCCTCGCCGCCACCTCATCCACTCGGGTCGCGGCAAAGCCCTTCTCGACAAAAAGGTCCAGCGCCGCTTCCAGCAGCTCGCCAGGGCGGGCTTCCTTGCGGCGCTCGCGCTTGGTGCCCGGTGGGGCTGATGGGGGTTGGGG
>SDXZ01000011.1 GCA_004210805.1 Acidovorax sp. | reverse complement strand
CTGGTCAAGGCCGCCACGGGCGAGGTCGTCACGGCCGAGGACCTGGGCGGTGGCGACGTGCACACGCGCCTGTCGGGCGTGGCCGACCACCTGGCGCAAAACGACCTGCATGCGCTGCAACTGGCACGCAATGCAGTGCGCAATTTGAATAAAAACAAGGCTGCAGCGCTGGCTGATCAAGCGCCGGTAGCTCCTAAATTTGCAGCAGAAGAGCTCTACGGCGTGATCCCGGTGGACACGCGCAAGCCCTTCGACGTGCGCGAGATCATTGCCCGCATCGTCGACGGCAGCGAGTTCGACGAGTTCAAGGCGCGCTACGGCACCACGCTGGTCACGGGCTTTGCGCGCATCGAGGGGATGATGGTCGGCATCATCGCCAACAACGGCATCTTGTTCAGCGAATCGGCCCTGAAGGGCGCGCACTTCATCGAGCTGTGCTGCCAGCGCAAGATCCCGCTCGTGTTCCTGCAGAACATCACCGGCTTCATGGTGGGCCGCAAGTACGAGAACGAAGGCATCGCGCGCAACGGCGCCAAGATGGTCACGGCCGTGGCCACGGCGGCCGTCCCCAAGTTCACCATCATCATCGGCGGCAGCTTTGGCGCCGGCAACTACGGCATGTGCGGCCGGGCGTACAGCCCCCGCTTTTTGTGGATGTGGCCCAACGCGCGCATCAGCGTCATGGGCGGTGACCAGGCGGCGGGCGTGTTGGCTACCGTCAAGCGCGACGGCATCGAGGGCAAGGGTGGCCAGTGGAGCGCCGAGGAGGAAGAAGCCTTCAAGGCCCCCATCCGCCGCCAGTACGAAGACCAGGGCCACCCCTACTACGCCACCGCGCGCCTGTGGGACGACGGCGTGATCGACCCGGCCGACACCCGCCGCGTGCTGGCGCTGGGCCTGTCCGCCACGCGCAATGCGCCGATCGAAGACACGAAGTTCGGCCTGTTCCGGATGTAGTCCGTACCCGCACGATTGCACGCGCCGCCATGCTCGCCACCGTTTTTCGCCGCGTCTTGCCCGCTGCCGCGCTGGGCTTTGCCACGACATGCGCCGTGGCCGCACCCGCGCTGCAGCGCGTAGACCTGCCGCCGCTACCCTCCGGCGTGGTGTTGCGTGCGCACTGGCTACCGGCCGACGGCACAGAGCGACGCCCCGCGGTGCTGGCACTGCACGGCTGTGGCGGGCTGTACGCCAAGGGCGGCGGCCTCGCTGAGCGCTACCGCGAGACGGCCGACCGGCTGCACGCCGCAGGCTACGCGGTGCTTATGCCCGACAGCTTTGGTTCGCGCGGCCTGCGCGAGATCTGCCAGACCCGCTACCGCGAGCGCAGTGTGGACGTCGCCCAGCGTGTGCAAGACGCGCGTTCAGCCCTGTCCTGGCTTGCCAACCAGCCGCAGGTCGATGCTCAGCGCATCGGCGTGATGGGCTGGTCCAACGGCGCGACCACTGCGCTGAACCTGCTGGAGCAACGCCGTGCGCACCCCGAGCCGGGCGAAGCTCCTATCGCTGGTGCGGCCGTGTTCTACCCGGGGTGCGGCCCGCTCGCCAAGCGGCAGGCCGTGCTGGAGAACGCTCCGGTACTGATGCTGCTGGGCGCGCTGGACGACTGGACGCCACCGCAGCCGTGTGTCGACTTCGCGCGCGGCCTGCAGGCACAAAGCGGCAGCGACGTTACCGTGCATGTGTACGAAGGGAGCTACCACGGCTTTGACGGCACGGCCCACGTACGCCTGCGCACCGATGTGCCCAATGGCACCTCCGCCCAGGGCGTGCACCAGGGCGGCAACCCCGAGGCGCGGGCCAAGTCGCTGGCCGCGCTCGATGCTTTCTGGAGCCGGGTGCTGGCCGCCCGCGCCGCGCCATGACCACCACCATGAGCACGGGCTGGACCGCACACTTCGATCTGCTGGCGCGCTACAACGTGTGGGCCACTGACCGCCTGCTCGCCGCCGTGCAGCCGCTGCCGGACGACCACTACCGGCGCGACGCGGGCCTGTTCTTCCGAAGCATCCACGGCACGCTCAACCACCTGCTGGTGGGCGAGCACCGCCTGTGGTTCGTGCGCTTTGCGCAAGGCACCTCGCCCCGCGTGGCGCTGGACGCCGAGATCGAACCCGACCGCGCCCGGCTGGCCACCAGCCTGCGCGAAGGCGCAGCGCGCTGGGCACCACTGATTGCAGGCTTTGCGGCCGAACGCTGGGACGGCACGCTTGACTACACCACCATGCGTGGCACTGCGGCATCGTTGCCTTTTGCCGCCACGCTGGCCCATGTGTTCAACCACGGCACGCACCACCGCGGGCAGATCACCGCAGCGCTGACCGCGCTGGGGCGCACCAGCCCGGAACTCGACCTTGTCTACTTTCTGCAGGCCCAGCAAGCCCAAGAGGCCCGCGCCACACCATGACCACGACCACCCACTCCAGCAGCACCAACCTGCAGATCACCTACGAAGGCGCCGTGGCGCGCATCACGCTCACGCAGCCCGAGATCCGCAACGCCTTCAGCGATGAAGTCATCGCCGAGCTGACTGCGGCCTTCGCCGAAGTGGGCGGCCGCCCCGACGTGCGCGCCGTGGTGCTGGCCGCACAGGGCCCCGCGTTCTGCGCGGGCGCCAACCTCAACTGGATGCGCCGCATGGCCGACTACACGCGTGAGGAGAACGTGGCCGACGCGGGCAAGCTGGCCGAGATGCTGCGCGTGATCTACGCATGCGAGAAACCGACCATCGCCCGCGTGCAGGGCGATGTGTATGCCGGCGGCATGGGGCTGGTGGCCGCATGTGACATCGCCGTGGCGGTGGACACGGCGGGCTTTTGCCTGAGCGAGGTGAAGCTGGGCCTCATCCCGGCCACCATCAGCCCGTACGTGATCCGTGCCATGGGCGCACGCGCTGCGCACCGCTACTTCCTGACGGCCGAGCGCTTTGATGCCGCCGAGGCGCTGCGCACCGGCTTCGTGCACGCGGTGGTCGCTGCAGACCAGCTGGATGCCAAGGTCGACGAACTGCTCAAGGCCCTGACCAGCGCCAGCCCAAACGCCGTGCGTGCCTGCAAGAAGCTGGTGTTGGACGTTGCCGAGCGCGAGATCAACGCGGGCCTCATCGCCGCCACCGTGCAAGGCATTGCCGACATCCGCGCCAGCGACGAGGGCAAGGAAGGCGTGCAGTCCTTCCTCAACAAGCGCAAACCTGCATGGCTGATATGAGACACCCCCCTGAGGCGCTGCGCGCCTTCCCCCCGCTCTCGTTGCGCTGCGCGCACCGGGCAGGGGGACGACGCCCTCGCTGCGGGGCGGCCCTTGCTCGGCGTCCCTGGCCTGGTGCGCGCCAGTTGTCGCGGCCAGCGATCTTTCACAGTGTCGAGGAGACCTACTGACATGGACACCCTCTGGTTCAACATCGTGCAGTGGCTCCACACGCTGGGGCTGCATGTGGATGGCGGCACGGCGCGCGCCGTGGGCGACGCGGCGGCCACGGCCACCGCGCAACTCGACATGCCCAGCCTGCTGGCGCTGGCCGCAGCGCTGGGCTGGGCCAGCGGGTTTCGTCTGTACGCGGTGGTCTTCATCGTCGGCGGCATGGGTGCCATGGGCTGGATGCCCTTGCCCCCAGGTCTGCACGTGCTGCAGAACCCGCTGGTGCTGTTGGTGGCGGGCGGCCTGATGCTGGTCGAATTCTTTGCCGACAAGGTCCCCTGGATCGACAGCGCCTGGGACGCCGTGCACACCGTCATCCGCGTGCCAGGCGGTGCCCTGCTGGCCGCGGGCGTATTCGGCGCCGACAACGCCACCATGGGCGTGGTAGCGGGATTGCTGGGCGGGTCGCTGGCCGCCACGTCCATGGCCACCAAGATGACCACGCGCGCAGCGGCCAACACCTCGCCCGAGCCGTTCTCCAACTGGCTGCTGTCCTTCTTCGAAGACGGCCTGGTGGTGGCCGTGGTGTGGCTGGCCACGCAGCACCCGGTGGCGTTCGGCATCGCACTCTTGTTCATGGTGGCCGTGTCGGTGCTGCTGCTGGTGGTGCTGTTCAAGTTTCTGCGCGCCGTGGTGCGGCGCTTGTCCTCTTTCTTTTCTGGTTCTGCCAAGGTGGCTTAAATGTTCAAAAAGATTCTGATTGCAAACCGTGGGGAGATCGCTTGCCGAGTGGCGGCCACTGCGCGCCGCCTTGGCGTGAAGACCGTCGCCGTGTACTCCGATGCCGACGCCAATGCCAAGCACGTGGCCGTGTGCGACGAGGCCGTGCACATCGGTGGCAGCGCGCCCAAGGACAGCTACCTGCGTTGGGAGCGCATCATCGAGGCCGCCCAGGCCACGGGCGCACAGGCCATCCACCCGGGCTATGGCTTCCTGTCCGAGAACGAAGACTTCGCCCACGCCTGCGCGGCAGCAGGCCTGGTCTTCATCGGCCCGCCACCCTCGGCCATCAAGGACATGGGCCTCAAGGCCCAGTCCAAGCAGCTCATGGAAAAGGCAGGCGTGCCGCTGGTGCCCGGCTACCACGGCAGCGACCAGGACCCGGCCCTGCTGCAGCGCGAGGCTGACCGCATTGGCTACCCGGTGCTCATCAAGGCCAGCGCCGGTGGTGGCGGCAAGGGCATGCGCGCGGTGGACAAGAGCGAGGACTTCGCCGCCGCCCTGGCGTCCTGCCAGCGCGAGGCGATCAACAGCTTTGGCGACGATGCGGTGCTGGTCGAAAAGTACGTGCAGCGCCCCCGCCACATCGAGATCCAGGTGTTTGGCGACACACACGGCGACGTGGTCTATCTCTTCGAGCGTGACTGCTCCGTGCAGCGCCGCCACCAGAAGGTGCTGGAAGAAGCCCCCGCCCCCGGCATGACACCCGCGCTGCGCCAGCAGATGGGCGAGGCGGCCGTGGCCGCTGCCAAGGCGGTGAACTACGTGGGCGCCGGCACGGTGGAGTTCATCGTGGAGCAGCCGGGCGGCTACGAGCGGCCTGATCAGATGAAGTTTTACTTCATGGAAATGAACACGCGCCTGCAGGTGGAACACCCGGTGACCGAAGCCATCACGGGCCTGGACCTGGTGGAGTGGCAACTGCGCGTGGCGTCTGGCGAGCCGCTGCCTTTGAAGCAGGACGCGCTGCGCATCACCGGCCATGCGATCGAGGCGCGCATCTGCGCCGAGAACCCCGACAACAACTTCCTGCCCGCCACCGGCGCGCTCAACGTGTATGCGCTGCCCGACTGCGTGACTTTCGAAAGAGGTGCCGTGCGCGTGGACTCCGGTGTGCGCCAGGGCGATGCGATCAGCCCGTTCTACGACTCCATGGTGGCCAAGCTCATCGTGCACGGCGACACGCGCGAGCAGGCGCTGGCGCGGCTGGACGAGGCCCTGGCGCAGACGCACATCGTCGGCTTGGCGACCAATGTGCAGTTTTTGCGCCGCGTGGCGCGCACCGGTGCGTTCGCGAGCGCCCAGCTCGACACCGCGCTGATCCCGCGCGAGCAGGCGGTGCTGTTCCACCAGGAGCCGGTCGGCCTGCCGCTGGCCGCCGCGGCTGCCGTGGCGCAGACGGTGCTGCATGAACGCGCCACCGAAGGCGTGGACCCCTTCAGCCGCCGCGACGGTTTCCATTCGCACGCGCTCACGCGCCGCCGCTTCGAGTTCGAGTTTGGCGGCGAGCACGCCAAGGCCTGGCTGACCTACGAACGTGACGGTGCGCTGCACCTGGCGGTGGAAAGCTTGAACGAGGGACAGGGCGACGCGGCCGTGGCAGGGCCGCTGGTATTTGCGGAACAAGCCGGTGGCATCGAACTGCAGTTCGCCGGCCAGCGCACCCGCGCTGCGGTGTACGCCCAGGGCGAGGTGGACCATATCTTCACGCCGCGCGGCGCGACGCAGATCACCGCCATCGACCTGCTCGCGCACTCGGGCGAGTCTGCGGCCGAAGGTGGGCGCCTTACCGCGCCCATGCCCGGCAAGGTCGTGTCTTTTGCGGTAAAGGCGGGCGACAGCGTCACCAAGGGCCAGCCGCTGGCGGTGATGGAAGCCATGAAGATGGAGCACACGATTGCGGCCCCCGCAGACGGCGTGGTGCAGGAGCTGCTGTACGCGCCTGGCGACCAGGTGACCGAAGGCGCGGAGCTGCTCAAGCTCACGGTGGCCGTTGCGGCTTGAGTGGACCGGTAGGGTAGGCGGGCAAGGCAGGTGCACCCCGCCGCAGGCCGCAGGTGACAGCCCGCAGGGTCCGATGCAGGTAATCTCGGCGGCATGAATATCACCCTTTGCTGCACCGACACCAAGATCGAGCCCTGGCTGCAGGGACTCGCTGCCGCACTGCCCGAAGCCCACATCAGCGTGTGGCAGCCGGGCGCACCTCAGGCGGACTACGCCGTGGTCTGGGCGCCGCCCCAGCAGTTCCTGGACGAGCAGCCCGGCTTGCGCGCGCTGTTCAACATCGGCGCCGGGGTGGACGCGCTGCTCAAGCTGCGCATTCCGGCGGGCTGTCAGGTGGTGCGCATCGATGATGGCGGCATGGCGGTGCAGATGGCCGAATACGTGTGCCACGCCGTGGTGCGCCATTTCCGCGAGCTGGATGCGTACGAGGCCGACATGCGGGCCGGCCGCTGGGGCTTTCGGCGGCCGCGCGTGCGCTCGGAGTTCCCGGTGGGCGTGATGGGGCTGGGCGTGCTGGGCGAGCGCGTGGCGCGGGCGCTGGCGCATTTCGACTTTCCGGTGAACGGCTGGAGCCGGTCTCCCAAGGCGGTGGACGGCGTGCAGGGCTTCAGCGGCGCAGAGGGTTTCCACGACTTCCTGGCCGCCAGCCGCGTGCTCGTCAACCTGCTGCCGCTCACACCCGACACGCAAGACATCATCAACCGTGACACGCTCTCGCGCCTGCAGCCGGGCGGTTATGTGGTCAACGTGGCGCGTGGCGCGCACTTGGTCGAAGACGACTTGGTGGCCCTGATCGACAGCGGCCACATCGCCGGCGCCACACTGGATGTGTTCCGCACGGAGCCGCTGCCCGCGGGCCACCCGTTCTTGGCGCACCCGAAAATCACCGCCACGCCGCACACTTCGGCCCGCACGATGCGCGAAGAGAGCATTGCGCAGATCACCCGCAAGATGGCTGCGATGCAGCGCGGCGAGGCGGTGGCCGGTACCGTCGACCCAGGGCGCGGGTACTGAGCCTACGGCCCGGTGGCTCGTTCAACGCAGAAAAGGGCGCCCATGACTTTCAACTCCCTTCGCGGTTTCTTCGGCCTTCTCGGCTGGGCCTTGCTGGTGCCCAGCGCCATGACCGCATTGATCGCCGCCTGGCTCCTGGCCACGAGCTTGCATCTGGTGGGCGATACGTATAGCGCCAAGGGCCGCGTGGTGGCGCTCGAAAGTGTTGTGACCGGGTCCTCCAGCCGCCAGGCACACGGCAAGAAGAGCGTCGTCGAGTTTGTGGCGAACGATGGCCGCACCGTGCGGTTCACAGACTCGCTGGTGCGGCAGCTGCAGGCGGTGCACGATGTGGGTGACACCGTCACTGTGCGCTACCCCGCCAACAACCCGTCGCAGGCTGAGATCAGCAGCTCCAATGCCCTCAAAATTTTCTTGGGCGCTGTGTGGCTGCTGTTCAGCGCTGCGGGCATGGTGGCGGGCTGGCTGCTGCTGCGCCTGCGGCCTCGCGATGCGGCGTAGCGCCCGACGGGCGCCGTACGCTGGCACCAGGCGCATCAATCCACCGTCACACCCGCATCGCGCACCAGCTTGCCCAGGCGCTGGGCGTCGCTCTTGATCAGCGCGCCGAAGTCTGCCGCCGTGCCCCCCACCACAGGCGTGCCGATGGCTTCCCATTTGGCGCGGAAGGCCGGCTCCTTGAAGATCGCATTGACCGTGGCGTTGAGCTTGTCCACGGTGGCTTGCGGCGTGCCCGTGCGCACGGCAATGCCGTGCCAGCCGGTAATCTGGTAGCCCGGCACACCGGCTTCTGCCATGGTGGGCACGTTGGGCAGCACCTTGCTGCGTTCGCGTGACGTCACCGCCAGCGGGATGAGCTTGCCCGACTGGATGTGGGGCAGGGAGCTGCCCAGGATGTCGAACATCACATTCACCTGCCCGCCCAGCAGGTCGTTGAGCGCCGGGCCGGCGCCGCGGTAAGGAATATGGCCCATCTTGACGTGCGCGGTGGTGTTGAAGAGCTCACCGGCCAGGTGCTGCGGCGTGCCATTGCCCGCAGAGGCATAGCTCAAGACGGGCTTGCCCGATTTGGCCATCGCGATCAGCTCGGGCAAGGTTTTCACGCCCAGCGAGGGGTGCACTTCCAGCACCAGCGGAAAGGCCGACAGCTGGACCACGGGCACCAGGTCGCTCAGCGGGTTGAAGGGCATGCTGGCATACAGCGACGGGTTGACCGCCATCGGGCCGCTGGCCGCCAGCAGCAGCGTGTGGCCGTCGGCCGGCGCCTGTTTGGCCACCTCGGCGCTGCCCGAGTTGCCGCCCGCGCCGCCCTTGTTGTCCACGATCACCGGCACTCCGAGCCGGCTCTGCAGTTCGGGCTGCAGCATGCGGGCCATCAGATCGGTGGGGCCGCCCGGTGGGTAGGGCACCACAAAGCGGATGGTTTTGGTGGGGAACGCAGCGGGGGGCGTTTGGGCCGCGGCGTGGCCGGCCAGGCTCAGTGCGATGGGCAAGGCCAGGGCCAGATGCGTGAGTGTGCTGCGCCGGGTGCCGCCTGAACGGGGGCTCCGTGTGGGGGCAAAAACCGGGGCGTTGAGTGCGGTGCGATGTGGCATGTCTGTCTCCTTCGGATGGATAGGCGCCGTCTGGTGCGGCTTGTGGGGTGGCTGAGGGGTATGACCGTGAAATCTTCAGCCAGCGCGGAAACGCTGGCGGATGTCGGACGCAGTCGCCAGCGGGCGCCCCAGGGCGGCAGCGGCTTCGACCGCCTGGAGGACCAGGGCCGTGTTGTCGGGCGCGGTGCTGCCGTCCTTGCGCCGCAGGTTGTTCTCGAACCCGACCCGGGCATGCCCGCCGAACAACGTGGCCGCCGTCACGCAGGTGTTCTCGGCGGGCCCAAAGGCGCACACGGCCCAGGGCTCGGGCCCGTCGTGAGCGGCCAAGAAGGGCAGAAGATCACGCGGGTTCGATGTCTGGCCGGCGCTGTAGCGGCCCAGCACGAACAACAGGAACCAGGGCGCGTCGGGCACCACGCCGCTGGCGCGCAACCCTTGCCAGCGGCGCAGGTCCACCACGTCATACAGGATGACCTGCACCATGGTCTGCCGCTCGGCCAGGCTGCTGAAGAAACGCTGCAGTCCCGCCTCCCCGATCTCTGGCTGGTCGATCTCGCGCAGGCCGATGGACACGGCCTCGGGCTGCAGCTTGTTGACCATGGCAATCTGCGCTGGCGCGCGGTACACGCCGGCTGCCTCGCTCGTGACCTGCACCACCATGGCATCGCCCACTGCGTTGCGCACCACGCGCTCGGCTTCGCGGTAGCCCTCCACGTCCAGGCTGTGGCGGCCCTGGGCGTCGCGGATGTGCATGTGGATCATGGCCGCACCGGCATCCAGGCAGGCCTTGGCGGTGGCGGCCAACGTGGCGGGCGTGATCGGCACGCGGGGATGGTCGGTGGGCAGCTTGTAGGCGCCGTTGGGGGCCACCGTGATGATGACCGGGTCGGCCCATTGGCAGGCGACGGGAGGCAGATTGGTCATGGAGCCACTCCCGGGGTGTCCTGCTGCGCTGGGGGCTCGACGGCTGGCAGCTCGCTGGCCAGCAAGGCCAGGCCCTGGCGCAGCAGCGCGTCGTAGCGGGCGCGCTCCGCGCGCTTGCGGTCTTCGGGCCAGTCGAAGAAACCCTTGCCGGTCTTCATGCCCAGGTGCCCCTGCGCCACGCGGTCGCGCAGCGCCTGGGCTGGCACGTCGGTGTTGGAGAGCGTGGGGTACATGGTGGCTGCAGCCGCGCAGTGCACCTCGATGCCCGCGTGGTCGCGCTGCAGCACCGGGCCTGCCGCCAGGAAGCGGAAGCCAAAACCAAAACGCACGGCGGCGTCTACGTCTTCGGGCGACGCAATGCCTTCGTCGATGAGCGCAAAGGCCTCGCGCGACAGCGCGTGCTGCATGCGATTGGCCAGAAAGCCCGGCTTGTCTTTCTTCACCAGCACCGGCACGCTGCCGCAGCGGCGCATGAAGCCATGCAACCACTCGCCCAGGGTCGGATCGCTGCGCTCGCCCAGCACCACCTCCACCAGCGGCACCAGGTGCGCGGGCATGAAGAAGTGCAGGCCCAGCATGCGCTGCGCGGTGGGCAGACCCTGGGCGATGGCGCTGATCGGAAAGCCCGAGCTGTTGCTGGCCAGCACGGCGCTGGCCGGGGCGATGGCTTCGAGCTCGGCAAACAGTTGCTGCTTGGCGGCGAGTTGCTCGGTGATGCATTCGACCACCAGCACCACGCCGTCCCAGGCGACCTCTTGCAGGCTGGCACACACCTCGACGGGGCCGGCACTCGAGGCCAGGCCGGTGGCTTCGAGCTCGGCCGCGATGTGTGGCAGCAGGTGCTCGCGCCGTGTGACGTGGGGGTCCACCACCGTGACCCGGGCCCCTCCCCGGGCCAGGACCACGGCCACGTCGGCCCCCATGGTGCCTCCGCCCACGACCACCGTGCGTGCATTGCGCGGCGAACTGATGTCCATGTCTGTCTCCTTCGTGTTGGCCGCGCCTTGAGGCTTGGTGGATGTCTTGGGGGCAGTCTAGGGAGCATGGATTGCGCGGTCCAGACGTATTTTTCGATAGACTGATCGGCCATGAAGATCAATTGGTCGGCCCGCGAGGTCGATGTATTTCTGGCGCTGGCCGATACGCTGAGCTTTCGGCGCACCGCGCTGCAAATGCACCTGTCGCAGTCGGCGGTGTCGGGCACGCTCGCGCGGCTCGAGGAGATGCTGGGCGCACGCCTGTTCGACCGCACCACACGCACGGTCCAGCTCACACAGGCGGGCGAAGTGTTTGCCGAACAGGCCCGCTTTCTGCGCCACCAGATGGATGAGACCGTGCGCCGCGTGCAGGCTGTCGCCCAGGTGCAGGTGGGGCGGCTGGCGCTGGCGGCGCTGCCGTCATTGGCAGCGGGCGTGGTGCCGCGCGCGTTTGCGCGCTTTGCAGCGGGGCACCCGGGCGTGCACCTGGAGCTGTTCGACAGCCTGGCCGGCCCGGCGTTTGACATGGTGCGCGCCGGGCGCGTGGACTTCGCCCTCACGGCCGCCAACCCGGCGTATGCCGACCTCGACTACACGCCGCTGTCGTCCGACCGATTTGTGCTGCTGCTCAGCCGTGCCCACCCGCTAGCGCGCGGCCGCAGCGCGCTGGCCTGGGCGGACGTGGCCGACCTCGCGCACATCTCCATGCCCCCAGGCACCAGCGTGCGGCAGTACGCCGAAGAGGCGCTGCTCACGCACCGCATCCGCTTTGCGCCGCGCTACGAGGTGGAGCACCTGGCCACCATCGCGGCCATGGTGGCCGCGCAGCTGGGTGTGAGTGCGCTGCCCGAGCTGGCCGCGCAGGTGGTGCGGAGGCCCGAGGTGGTGGCGCGGCCGCTCAAGCTGCCTTCGCTGCGCCGGCCCATCGGCCTGGTCACGCTGCGGGGCCGGCGCCTGTCGCTGGCGGCGGTGCAGATGGTGGCGCTGCTGCGGCAGGAGATGGAAGAGGGTGCTGGGAGCCATACCGCCTGAGGTGCCGCAATGGCACGAGCGGGGAGTGGTCTGGCAGGATATGAGGTGGTGCCGCGTGCGCGAAGCCCGGACAATGGGAGGCGTCTGTCCGGCCTGAGCCCCTGCTCTGCAGCCACCCTTGAGGCACCACGCAGACTGCAGTTCCCCGCCCTCTCTTTTCAGGTAGCCCACCCATGAGCATTCCTTCCCGCGTCAAACTCATCGATGTCGGCCCGCGCGACGGCCTGCAGAACGAAAAATCGCCCGTGCCCGCCGACGTCAAGATCGCGCTGGTGCACCGCCTGCAGGACGCGGGCCTCAAAGAGATCGAGGTCACGAGCTACGTGAGCCCCAAGTGGGTGCCGCAGATGGCCGACAACCACGAGGTGATGCAGGGTGTGAACCGCGTGGCCGGCGTGCGCTACTCGGTGCTCACCCCCAACCTCAAGGGCTATGAAGCAGCGGTGGCGGACCGGCCGGACGAGATCGTGGTCTTCGGCTCGGCCAGTGAGGCCTTCAGCCAAAAGAACATCAATTGCTCCATCGCCGAGAGCATCGAGCGCTTCGCGCCCGTGGTCGAGGCGGCGCTGGCTGCCGGCATCGGTGTGCGCGGCGCGATGAGCTGCACCGTGGGCTGCCCGTACGAAGGCGAGATCGCGCCCGAGCGCGTGGACTACCTCGCCGGCCTGCTCAAGGGCATCGGCGTGCAGCGCGTGGACGTAGCCGACACCATCGGCGTGGGTACGCCGCGCAAGGTGCAGCGCGCGCTCGAGGCCACGCTCCAGCATTTCGGCATCGACGATGTATCGGGCCACTTTCATGACACCTACGGCCAGGCGCTGTCCAACACGCTGGCCGCGCTGGAGCTCGGGGTGTGGAACTACCAGTCGTCCGTGGCGGGCCTGGGCGGCTGCCCCTACGCCAAGGGTGCCACCGGCAACGTGGCCACGGAAGATGTGGTCTACATGCTCCACGGCATGGGCATCGAGACCGGCATCGATCTTGATAAGCTCATCGATGCGGGGGCCTACATCAGTGGCTTCCTGAATCGCAAACCGAATTCCCGCGCAGCCAATGCGCTGCTGACCAAAAGAGCTGGATAGCGCCGCCGGCGCAGGAGAGGATGACCGTGTGTGGAGCTGAATTGAAGAATCTTCCCGAGGGCGTGCAGCGCGTGGCTGCGGCGCTGCAAACCCTCAACCACCCCCACATGCCGCAAATGCTGGACGACGCTGCGCGCACCGCACAGCAGGCGGCCGATGCGCTGGGCATCCTGGTGGGGCAAGTGGCCAAGAGCATCATCTTTCGGCGCAAGAGCGACGACGTGGCCGTGCTGGTGGTCACCTCGGGCGACCGGCGCGTGGACGAGAAAAAGGTGGAGGCCCATGTGGGCAGCAAGATCGGCCGGGCCGATGCGGACTTCGTGAAATCGCGCACCGGCTTTTCCATCGGCGGCGTCTCGCCCGTAGCGCACGCTACGCCACCCGTCACGCTGATCGACCAGGACCTGCTGCGCTTTGACGTGGTCTGGGCCGCAGCAGGGCATCCGCACAGCGTGTTCCCGCTGCACCCGAGCGACCTGCAGCGCCTGACCGGTGCGCCGGTGGTGGACGTGGTGTTGGCGCCCTCGGACGCACCTGCGCAGCCCGCCGCATGAATGCTATCGATTTGCTAGCTACTCGCGCTTATCAATTAAGCGCTGGCGGCCATTTTGATCCCGAAAACATGGAGCCCGTGCCCTCGCCGTGTATTTCGGTGTGCCGCATGTCGGCCGACCGCAGCCATTGCCAGGGCTGCTTTCGCACGCTGGACGAGATCCGCATCTGGTCGCGCGCCGACGCCGGCCTCCGCCGCGGCATCTGGCTTCAGCTGCTCGACCGCGCCGGCATCCCGCCCGCGCCGCCCAAGGCCACACCGCCATGAAACGCATCACGTTCTACCTTGACTTCGTGTCCCCCTATGCCTGGCTGGCGTTCGAGCGCCTGCCCGAGGTGCTGCAGGGGCTGAGCTACAGCGTGGGCTACCGCCCCGTGCTGCTGGGCGCGCTGCTGCAGCAGCATGGCAACCCCGGCCCGGCCGGCATCGCCCCCAAGCGCGACTGGACCTACCGCCATGTGACCTGGCTCGGCCATGCGCAGGGCACGCTGCTGCAGATGCCCGCGCGCCATCCGTTCAACCCGCTGCCGCTGCTGCGCACCGCGCTGGCCTGCAGCGACGATGGGTTCATCAACCGCTTTGTCGCCGGCACCGTGCTGCGCCATGTGTGGCAAGGCGGGCACGACGCGCTCGACGCAACGCGCCTGGTGGACCTGGCCGCGCAACTCAAGGACCAGCTGCGGCCCGGGCAAGACGCCACCAGCGATGCCCCCAAGGCCCTGCTGCGCGCCAACACCGAAGCGGCGCAGGCAGCAGGCATTTTTGGCGTGCCCGCGTTCGAGGTGGATGGCAAGTTGTTCTGGGGGCTCGATGGGTTGCCGATGCTGCGCGCGTACCTGGACGGCGACGCGTGGTTTGACGGTCCGGGCTGGGATGCTGTCAGCCAGCTTCCATCGGGTTTACCCGGCAAGCCCTGAGCAATTTCCGGATGCTGAAAGGGGTGCTGCGGGTTTCACCCTAAGTTGTCAGAGAGCGGTCAGTTTGGTGAAAGCTCTTGTTGGTTTCGCGTCAGAGCGTGGTCAGTGCCATCTCCAAGAATGCGTACAGCCCGTCATGCGGGCCTGACAAATCAACAGGAGACACACATGGCAACCGTTCATCCCGCACCGCGGCCGATGTCAGCCGAAGAGAGGAAGGTCATCTTCGCTTCGTCGCTCGGCACTGTTTTCGAGTGGTACGACTTTTATCTGTACGGCTCGCTCGCGGCCATCATCGCCAAGCAGTTCTTCAGCGGCCTGGATCCAACATCCGCCTTCATCTTTGCACTGTTGGCCTTCGCTGCAGGCTTCCTGGTGCGGCCGTTCGGCGCCATATTCTTTGGCCGCCTGGGCGACATGATCGGTCGCAAATACACGTTCCTGGTCACCATCCTGATCATGGGCCTGTCGACCTTCATCGTCGGGGTTTTGCCCACGTACGCGACGATTGGCGTGGCCGCTCCGGTCATCCTGATCGTGCTGCGCCTGCTGCAGGGCCTGGCGCTGGGCGGTGAATACGGCGGCGCTGCCACGTATGTGGCCGAGCACGCTCCGCACGGCAAGCGCGGCGCCTACACCGCGTGGATCCAGACCACCGCCACGCTGGGCCTGTTCCTGTCGCTGATGGTGATTCTTGGTACCCGCACGGCGATGGGCGAAGAAGCCTTTGGCGATTGGGGCTGGCGCATTCCGTTCCTCGTGTCGATCCTGCTGCTGGCCGTCTCGGTCTGGATTCGCCTGTCGATGAACGAATCCCCTGCATTCCAGAAGATGAAGGCCGAGGGCAAGACCTCCAAGGCACCGCTGACCGAATCGTTTGGCCAGTGGAAGAACCTGAAGATCGTGATCCTGGCGCTGGTGGGCCTGACCGCCGGCCAAGCCGTGGTCTGGTACACGGGCCAGTTCTACGCGCTGTTCTTCCTGACGCAGGCCCTGAAGGTCGATAGCGCTACGGCCAACATCATGATTGCCGCGTCGCTCTTGATTGGCACGCCGTTCTTCGTGATCTTCGGCGCGCTGTCGGACAAGATCGGTCGCAAGCCCATCATCCTGGCGGGCTGCCTGCTGGCCGCGGTGACCTACTTCCCGGTGTTCTCCGCGCTGACCAAAGCAGCCAATCCGGATCTGGCAGCTGCGCAGGCCAAGACCCAGGTGGTTGTCACGGCCGACCCCAAGGATTGCTCATTCCAGGGCAGTCCTATTGCACGCGAGATCGACTTCCGCTCCTCCTGCGACATCGCCAAGCGCTTCCTGGCGCAAAGCTCGGTCAGCTATGAGAACGTGGCCGGCCCCGCAGGTCAGCCCGCGACCGTGAAGATCGGCGAGAAGGTCATCTCCCCTCCAGTGGCTACCGTAGTCAACAGCAAGTTTGATGAAGCCAGCGTGAAGGGCATTGCAGCCTTTAAGAAGGACGTAGCCGATACGCTCAAGGCCGCTGGCTATCCCGCCAAGGCGGACCCTGCCAAGGTAGACAAGTTCAAGGTCATCATGATCCTGACCTACCTGGTGCTGCTGGTGACCATGGTGTACGGGCCCATCGCCGCCATGCTGGTGGAAATGTTCCCGACCCGCATCCGCTACACGTCCATGTCCCTGCCGTACCACATCGGCAACGGCTGGTTCGGCGGCCTGCTGCCCACCACGGCTTTCGCCATCGTGGCGGCCACGGGGAACATGTACAACGGCCTGTGGTACCCCATCATCATCGCGGGTGCAACCGTGGTGATTGGTGGCCTGTTCATCAGGGAAACCAAGGACGTTGACATCTACGCCAACGACTGATCGGTTTTGATCGGTGTGCAGGGCCCGCCCCGCAAGGGACGGGCCCTGTGTTCCATCAAGGGGCTTGTGCTGCACCAGTACAAGCAAAAAACAGGTTCTAGCGCGCCGCGCCCCAGGCCCCTTGATTGAACAAACCCATCCTTGAAGGAGATATTGATATGTGGAAGATTGTGGTTGGCTTCGTTTTGTTTGCTGCGGTGTCGATGTACGTGATCATCACGGCGGGCGACAAGGCCGACATGGGCGGCGAAAAACACAGCGGCGATGCCGTGCACGCCCCTGAGCCTGCGGCGAGCGCGGCCTCTGCAGCGGCTGCCGTGCCGGCTGCGTCAGCACCCGCATCGGCTGCCAGCGCGCAGTGACTTCTAAGGCGATCAGCTGATGAGTCGGTGAGCTGACGGTTGGCGGGGGAGCGTGTAGCCTCGTGCCCCTGTCGCGCAGCCTTCAACTCAACAAACACAAAAGCCCGGGGCCATGCAGGCACCGGGCTTTTTTGCGTCTGACAGGGGAGGCGCCGCGCCCGCGGGGTCAGCGCTTGAAGCGGCCGTCGCTGCCGATGATGGCCAGGTCCGAGAAATCGAGGCCGCTGTGGTCGGTGGGACCATAGCTCAGCTCCAGGCCGCCCAGGTCCCATTTCTTGATGCTTTCCAGGCCCGCATGCAGCTTGGCGCGATCGGGCTTGGGGCCCGCGCGCTTGAGGCCTTCGATGAGCACCTTGGCCGTCACGAAGCCTTCCACCATCGCCGGCGTGAGGTCGGGCAATTGCTTGGCACGCGCCAGCTCCATGGCCTCCTTGATGACCGGGAAGTTCACCGAGCGCTCGGACGGAAACACCTGCGTGACCACCACACCACGGGCCTGCTCGCCCAGCGCTTTCACAAAGCCGCCCGAAGCGTTGTTGGACAGCGTGACGATCTGCCCCGAGACACCCGCGGCACGCAGCGCCTTGATGCCGTCCACCACGGCCGCGCCAGTGCCGATGAAGATCACGGCCTGGGGCTGCAGGCCCGCCACGCGGGGTGCAATGGCGCTGTAGTCGGGCTTGGCGCGGTCGAATTTTTCGATGAACAGCGCTTCGAGGTGGTTGGCCTTGAAGCCCGATTGCGCCCCGGCCAGGCCGTCCGCGCCAAACGTGTCGTCCACATGCACCACGCCGATGCGCTTGATGCCCAGGGTGTTGAGGTGCGTGATGGCTTTTTCCACCTCGCGCTGGTAAGGCGCGCGCACATTGAAAACGTACTTTGGCACCGGTTGGTGCAACACCATCGCGCCGGTCGAAGGGCCCACCAGCGCTACGCCGTGCTGCTCCAGCACCGGAAACAGGCCCTGGGTGTGGGGCGTGCCGCGCGACATGAACATGCCGATCACGCCTTTTTGTTCTATGAGGGTGTGCGTGTTTTCCAGGGCGAGCTTGGGGTCGAACTTGTCGTCGAGCGACACGATCTCGATCTTCTGCCCGGCCACGCCGCCCCGGGTGTTCACATGGTCGATGTACAGCGCTGCGCCCTGCATGGATTCGGCCACCGTGGCTGCAGCCGAACCGGTGATGCCCACCGTCTGGCCAATGAGGATCTGCGCATGCACGGCACCGCCCACCATTGCCAGAACCGACGCCATGATCGCGCCCCTGCGAAGCCGTTGCGTGAATGCCATGCCTTGTCTCCTGAATCTGCCAGTTGTTGAATCCAATATAGATACAACTGGTGACAAGTAAAGCCGTAGAACCACGTAGGGGTCCGCCCCGGCCAAGCCGTCAGATCGCAAAGGAGCGGGCGCTGCGGGCGGCAGTGCGGAGAAAACGCTAGCGGCGGAACCGGCCGTCCGTGCCGATGATGGACAGGTCGGCAAAGTCGAGCCCGGTATGGTCGTCCGGGCCGTACGAGACCTCAAGGCCGCCCAGGTCGAACTTGCGCAAGCCCTCCAGCGCGGCGTGGACCTTGTCGCGGGTGGGCTTGGGGCCCGCGCGCTTGAGGCCTTCTACCAGCACCTTGGCAGCGGCAAAGCCTTCGAGCATGGCGGGACTGATCTCGGTCAGCCCCTTGGCCTTGGCCAGCTCCTGCGCTTCCTTGACCATGGGGTAGGTCACCGCGCGCTCGTTGGGGTAGACCTGGGTCACGATCACGCCGCGCGCATTGGTGCCCAGGCTCTTGATGAAACCGCCCGAGGCATTGTTCGACAGCGTCACGATCTGCGCGGCCGAGCCCGCTGCGCGGAACGCGGCGTGGGCATCCACCACCGTCGAGCCCGAGGCGATGATCAGCACGGCCTGTGTGTCCGCCTTGGCGATCTTGGTTGCGGTGGCTGAAAAATCGGGCTTCGCCCGGTCGAACTTTTCCAGGGCCACGGGGGTGAGCTTGGCCGCGGCCAAACCTTTTTGGGCCCCCGTCACCCCGTCAGCGCCAAAGCTGTCGTCGGCATACACCACCGCAATGCGCGTGATGCCCATGGAGGCCAGGTGGGTCATGGCCTTTTCGGCCTCGCGCTGGTAGGTGGCGCGCACGTTGAAGATGTATTTGCGCACCGGCTGGTGCAGCACCATGGCGCCGGTGGAGGGCGCCACCAGGGCCACGCCGTGTTTTTCGAGCAGTGGGATGATGGATTCGGTGTGGGGCGTGCCGCGGGTCAGGAACATCGCCACGACATTGTTCTCTTCGATCAGCTTGCGCGCGTTCTCGGCAGCGATTTTGGGGTCGAACTTGTCGTCCAGCGAAGTCAGCTCGATCTTCTGGCCGTTGACCCCGCCCTTGGCGTTGACAGCGTCGATGAAGAGCTTGGCGCCGTCGGTGGTCTCTTTCACGCCTGCTGCTACCTGGCCCGAGAAACCCGCGGTCTGCCCGACCAGGATCTGCGCCTGGCTGGCCGTGCACAGCCCCAGCGCCAGGGCCGCAGCGGCCCCACATGTCTGCCATCGGTTCATGGCTGTCTCCTTGTTGTTTGTGTCGGTGCGTAAGAGTTCAGTCTAAGCGCATGCATTTGTAGCGTGCAAAGGGTTAATTCACACAGAAACATCCTTTGCAGGCGGGTCTTTGTGCTTTGTCAAACGCCAGCGCAGCGTGTTCCGGGGGTAATCGCGCCGCGCGGGCAGGGCAGGCCATGCGTCCCTAGAATGTTTCGCCTTACACCCGAAAGACGCCTCCATGACCCAGGGACTGATCCGTATCCGCGGTGCACGCCAGCACAATCTCAAGAACCTGGACCTGGACATCCGCACCGGCGAGCTCACCGTGGTCACCGGCCCCAGCGGCTCGGGCAAATCCAGCCTGGTGTTCGACACCTTGTACGCCGAAGGCCAGCGCCGCTACGTGGAGACCTTCAGCGCCTACGCGCGCCAGTTTCTCGACCGCATGGACAAGCCAGCGGTCGACAAGGTGGAGGGCGTGCCGCCCGCCATTGCCATCGACCAGACCAATCCCGTGCGCTCCAGCCGCTCCACCGTGGGCACGATGACGGAGCTGAACGACCACCTGAAGCTTTTGTTCGCGCGTGCAGGCCAGCTGTTCGACAAGCAGACCGCACAGCCGGTGCGCCACGACTCGCCCGAGACCATCTACGCCGAGCTGCAGCGGCGCAGCGCCGAGGCCGGGGACCCGCGCGTCGTGCTGACTTTTCCGGTCGAGCTGCCCGGCGGTACGTCGGCTGAGCAGGTCGAGCAATGGCTGTCTGCCAGCGGCTTCACCAAGGTGCAGGCCGAGCGCGAAGTCGCCACGCCCACCGGCCCGCGCAAGGTGCTCGATGTCGTGGCTGACCGCTTTCGCCTGGGCAATGCCGAGAAGGCGCGTGTGGTCGAGGCCATCGAGGTGGCATTGAAGCGCGGTACGGGGCGGTTGAATGTCTATGTGCTCCCTCCAGCCCAGGCCGTTCAGCCTGAGCCTGTCGAAGGCCGGGAAAGTGCATCGACCGGCTCAGCGCAGGCGGAACCTGCACCCGAACTCTGGCGCTTTTCCACCGGCCTGCACTGCCCCGATAGCGACCTGCGCTACAGCGACCCCATCCCGTCAATGTTCTCCTTCAACTCCGCCGTGGGTGCCTGCGAGAGTTGCCGGGGCTTTGGTCGCGTGATCGGCGTGGACTATGGCCTGGTCATCCCCAACGACAAGCTCACGCTGCGCGCTGGCGCGATCAAGACCATCCAGACCCCCGCGTGGAAAGAAGCGCAGGACGACCTCATGCGCCACGCCGAGGCGGCCGGCATCCCGCGCGACACGCCCTGGTACAAGCTGACCGACGACCAGAAGAAGTGGGTGATCGGCGGCACGCCCGGCTACAAGGATGGGCAGTGGAGCAAGCAGTGGTACGGCATCAAGCGCTTCTTCGAGTACCTGGAGAGCAAGGCCTACAAGATGCACATCCGCGTGCTGCTGTCCAAGTACCGCAGCTACACGCCGTGTCCCACCTGCGCCGGCGCGCGCCTCAAGACCGAAAGCCTGATCTGGCGCGTGGGCAGCAAGGACGATGCGGACGCCGCCATCGAGCCCGCGCGCCGTTTCATGCCTGAAGGCGTGCAATGGTCGCGCGAACAGCTCGAAGCCTTGCCTGGCCTGTGCCTGCACGACCTGATGCTGCTGCCCATTGACCGGCTGCGCCGCTTCTTTGACCGGATGGAGTTGCCCGTGGGCGACGCAGCGGCCGGCGGCGACGCGCAGGCCCTGAAGCTGCTGCACGAAGAGATCACCACGCGCCTCAAGTACCTGTGCGACGTGGGCATCGGCTACCTCACGCTCGACCGGCAAAGCCGGACTCTGAGCGGCGGCGAGGTGCAGCGCATCAACCTCACCACGGCCCTCGGTACCTCACTGGTCAACACGCTGTTCGTGCTGGACGAGCCCAGCATCGGCCTGCACCCGCGCGACATGCACCGCATTACCGAGGCCATGCTGCGCCTGCGCGATGCAGGCAACACCCTGGTGGTGGTGGAGCACGACCCGGCCGTGATGCTGGCGGCCGACCGCATGATCGACATGGGCCCCGGCCCCGGCCGCCTGGGCGGGCAGATCGTGTTCGACGGCACCACGGCCGACCTGCGCAATGCCGACACGCTCACTGGCGCCTATCTGGGCGGTCGCAAGCATGTGGGCTTTGGCTTCAAGCGCATGGTGACCGAGGCTACGCCGCGCCTCATCCTCGAAGGCGCGCGCGAGCACAACCTGCAGAACGTGTCGGTCGAGTTCCCCCTGCAGCGCCTGGTCACCGTGACGGGCGTGAGCGGCTCGGGCAAGTCGAGCCTGATCCAGGACGTGCTGGCCCCGGCGCTGCTGCGCCACTTTGGCAAGGCCACCGACACCCCTGGCACGCACGACCGCATGCTGGGCGCCGACCACTTGTCGGACGTGGTGTTTGTGGACCAGTCGCCGATCGGCAAGACCGCGCGTTCCAACCCCGTGAGCTACGTCGGCGCGTGGGACAGCATCCGCGAGCTGTTTGCGGTGGCGCCGTTGTCGCGCCAGCGCAGCTACACCGCCAGCAAGTTCAGCTTCAACAGTGGCGACGGGCGCTGCCCGACGTGTGGCGGCTCGGGCTTTGAGCATGTGGAGATGCAGTTCCTGTCGGACGTGTACCTGCGCTGCCCGGACTGCGATGGCAAGCGCTACCGCCCCGAAATTCTGGAAATAACCATCGAGCGGGGGGGGCGCAACCTCAACGTGGCGGACGTGCTCGCCCTCACCGTTGCCGAGGCGGCCGACCTGTTTGCGGGCGACCGCGACGTGATCCGCGCGTTGCAGCCCATCGTGGACGTGGGGCTCGAATATGTGGCGCTGGGCCAGCCCGTGCCCACGCTGAGCGGCGGCGAGGCGCAGCGCCTCAAGCTCGCGGGTTTCCTGGCCGAGGCGGCACGCAGCGCGTCCAAGTCCCGCCAGTCCGTCGCACGCAAAGGCACGCTGTTTTTGTTTGACGAGCCCACCACCGGTCTGCACTTTGACGACATCGCCAAGCTCATGCGCGCGCTGCGCAAGCTCATCGATGCGGGGCATTCGCTCATCGTTATCGAGCACAACCTCGATGTGATCCGCGCGAGCGACTGGCTCATCGACCTGGGGCCCGAAGGCGGGTACGCCGGCGGCCTGGTCGTGGCCGAAGGTACGCCCGAAGACGTGCGCGCTCATGCCACCTCACACACCGGCCAGGCGCTGCGCGAGTACGAGCTCACGCTGGGCATCGGCGGCCACTCAGTGCACGAAAAAGCCGCTGCGCTACGAAAAAAGGAGCGCCTGGCCCTTATGGATCAAGCGCCAGCGGCCAAAAATGCCATACAAATCGTCAACGCGAAGGAACACAATCTCAAGAACCTGAGCGTGGACATCCCGCGCGGCAAGTTCAACGTGGTGACCGGCGTGAGCGGTTCGGGCAAGTCCACGCTCGCGTTCGACATCCTGTTCAACGAAGGCCAGCGCCGCTACCTCGAATCGCTCAACGCCTATGCGCGCAGCATCGTGCAGCCGGCTGGCCGGCCCGAGGTGGATGCGGTGTACGGCATACCGCCCACCGTGGCCATCGAGCAGCGCCTGTCGCGCGGCGGCCGCAAGTCCACCGTGGGCACCACGACCGAGGTGTGGCACTTCCTGCGCCTGCTGTACGTCAAGCTTGGCACCCAGCACTGCATACGCGATGGCGCCGCAGTGCAGCCACAAACCCCCGAGAGCATCGCCGCCCAGCTGCTCACGCAGTTCCGCGGCCAGCACATCGGGCTGCTCGCGCCGCTGGTGATGAACCGCAAGGGCGTTTACACCGAGCTGGCCGACTGGGCGCGCCCGCGGGGCTACACGCACCTGCGGGTGGATGGCAACTTCCTGCCCACCACCGGTTTCCCGCGCATCGACCGCTTCAAGGAGCACACGATCGAGCTGCCGGTGGCCAGCCTTGATGTTTCACCCGAAAACGAGGCTGCGCTGCGCGCCGCGCTGGCCGACGCGCTCACGCACGGCAAGGGCGTGGTGCATGTGCTCAGCAGCATCACCGATCTGCGCGCTGCGATGGAAGACGGCCGGCCCACCGCGGGCATCGGGCAACTGCAGGCGTTCTCCACCAAACGCGCCTGCCCGGTGTGCGCCATGAGCTACGCCGAGCTGGACCCGAGGCTCTTTAGCTACAACAGCAAACACGGCTGGTGCCCCGACTGCGTGGGCACGGGCGTCAAGCTCACGCGCGACCAGCGCAAGGTGTTTGACGACTCGGTGCAGGACGACAAGGAAAAAGGCCGCGAGCAGACCTTTGCCGAGCCCGAGATCGAAGACCTGGTGGACACCGCGTGCCCGACATGCAGTGGCTCGCGGCTCAACGCCACGGCGCGCGCGGTACGGTTCGCGGGTGTGGGCATCACCGACATTGCGGCGCTCTCGGTCACGGACGTGCGCCGCTGGGTCGAATCGCTGCGCATTGAAGGCGGTATGACACAGCGCGAGGCCGACATTGCCCGCGACCTGGTGCCCGAAATCCAGAGCCGCCTCGAATTCCTTGAGGAAGTGGGGCTCTCGTACCTCACGCTCGACCGCGGTGCCCCCACGCTCAGCGGCGGCGAGGCGCAGCGCATTCGCTTGGCAGCGCAGCTGGGCAGCAACCTGCAGGGCGTGTGTTACGTGCTCGATGAGCCCACCATCGGCCTGCATGCACGCGACAACCAGATTCTGCTGAACGCCCTGCACAAGCTCGGAGACAAGGGCAATACCCTGGTGGTGGTGGAGCATGACGAGGACACCATCCGCCGCGCCGACCACATCATCGACATCGGCCCCAGCGCCGGCAAGCGCGGCGGGCGCCTGGTGGCGCAGGGCAGCGTGGACGACATCACCGGCGCTGCCGAGTCGCAGACGGGCCGCTACCTGCTGCATGCCATGAAGCACCCGCTGCAGCTGCGCCGCAGCATGCTGCCTGGGGAGCTGAGTGCTGCCGACGCCGCGCTGGGCGACCTGGTGGACGCGCCCAAGGGCCGGCAGAGCGCTGCCGTGAAGAAACGCGCAGCGCAGGCCGCATCGCTGGCCGCCAGCGCGCTGGAGGATGCCAAGGCGCGGGCCGCTATCCGCTGGCTCACGGTGCATGGCGCGCAGTTGCACAACCTGCAGAACGTCACGGCCACGGTGCCGCTGCACCGCCTGGTGGCGGTGACCGGCGTGAGTGGCTCGGGCAAGTCCACACTGGCCCGCGACGTGCTGCTGGCCAATGTGCAGGCGTGGGTGCAGCAACGCAGTACCAAGGCGGGCCGTGACGCAATGGATGCAGGCAATGCACCGCCGCTGGTGGGCTGCACGGGTCTGTCGGGCTTCGAGAGCATCGACCGCGTGCTGGAGGTGGACCAGACGCCGATTGGCAAAACACCGCGCTCTTGCCCTGCGACCTACATCGGTTTTTGGGACACGATCCGCAAGCTGTTTGCCGAAACGCTGGAGGCCAAGGCCCGGGGCTACGCGGCCGGCCGATTCAGCTTCAACACCGGTGAAGGCCGCTGCCCCAGCTGCGAAGGCGCGGGCGTGCGCACCATCGAGATGAGCTTTTTGCCCGACGTGAAGGTACCCTGCGAGACCTGCCACGGCGCGCGCTTCAGCCCCGAGACGCTGGCCGTGACCTGGCGCGGCAAGAGCATCGGCGACGTGCTGCAGATGGAGGTGGACGAGGCGGTGGACTTCTTCGCCAGCATGCCCAGCATTGCGCACCCGCTGCAGCTGTTGAAGGACGTGGGGCTGGGCTATCTCACGCTGGGTCAACCATCGCCCACGCTCAGCGGTGGTGAAGCACAGCGCATCAAGCTCGTGACCGAACTCACCAAAGTGCGCGACGAAGTGGGCCGCCGTGGCCAGAAGGCGCCGCACACGTTGTACGTGCTGGACGAGCCCACCGTGGGCTTGCACATGGCCGACGTGGACAAGCTCATCCGTGTGCTGCATCGGCTGGTCGATGGGGGCCACAGCGTGATCGTGATCGAGCATGACCTTGACGTGATCGCCGAGGCCGACTGGATCATCGACCTGGGGCCTGAAGGCGGCAACGCGGGCGGTCGCATTGTGGCGGCCACCGTGCCCGAAGAGGTGGTGCGGCTGGGCACACACACCGGCAAGGCGCTGGCGGCGGTGCTGGCGCGGTGATGTGAAGGCCGACCGTGGCGCACGCTGCTGTCGGCCCATGTCCTACGTGCACCGCGGAACATGGCGCACGTGTTGCGTGGCGGGGGTTTCCTAGGATGCAGTGCAGGGGTTGGCGCCATGCGGCGCAGCGGCCCCGCAAAGCTCTACCAACTCCTACGGACACCCATCACCATGAACTCCATGCTCAAAACCTGTGTTGCCCTCGCGGCTACTTCCGTGTTGCTCGTCGCTTGCGGCGGTGGCGGCAACGATGACGACCCGACGCCGAGCAATGAGCCCGGCGTGCTGACCGTGACCAGCGCCACGGTCGCCGGTCTGAATGGCGTGTACGGCAACGGCACGATCAACATTTCTGACGTGGACAAGGAAAACCCCGTGGGTTCCGTGCCAGAACTGTGCGCCTTCAACTTTGACGGTATCGGCAAGGTCGGATCGGCCGCCCTGGCCTTTGGCGACCTGCGCTACCGTCCGGACGCTACCGGCCTGCACCAGGCTTTCATCACGTTCGACAGCAAGGAATACGCGAGCGGCGAACCGACCGACACCGCCGTGATCCGCGAAAGCAACCAGATCCGCTTCAGCAACAAGGTGCTGACCGCCACCGACGGCTCGAACGCCACCCTGCGCGTGACCGGTGTCATCCCGATGCGCCCGAACCGTCCTTTGGGCTGCTGATCGCGCCCTGTTTCCCGATTGCTTGTCTCCCTCCCCCGATCTTCATCGATCGGATTGGCCCCGCATTGCCTGGCAACGCGGGGCTTTTTTTTGCCTGCGCCATCCATCGTTGAGGCCCTGCGCAGCAGTTCCTTAAGCGCATCGGTGCGTGGGCTGCCCGCTGGTATTTCCCGCATATCCACATGCGGAATGCTGCGTTCGCAAAGCGGTGAGCGCGCCGTAGTCTGGCGCCCATGTCCAGCTTCACGCCCTCGCCAGCGGCCGCAGGCCCCTCGTCCCAGCGCCTGCTCACGCTGCCCGATGCGCCTGTCGGAGCCGCGCCCACGATCCGCGCCAAGGCGCTGCTGTTTCGCGACCCGCGTTCAGCCCAGCTGCTGGACCACGTAGACCGCATTGCGCGCAGCGATGCTTCGGTGTTGGTGGTCGGCGAAACCGGCACGGGCAAGGAATTGATCGCGCGCCATATTCACCAGCAGAGCGGCCGCAGCGGCCCATTTGTGGCGGTCAATTGCGGGGCCTTCAGCGAGTCGCTGATCGATGCCGAGCTGTTTGGCCACGAAGCCGGGGCCTTCACCGGGGCTGCGCAGGCACGGGCCGGATGGTTTGAGGCCGCGCAGGGCGGCACGCTGTTTCTGGACGAGATCGGGGACCTGCCGCAGTCGCTGCAGGTGAAGCTGCTGCGCGTGCTGCAGGAGCGCCAGGTGGTGCGCCTGGGCTCGCGCAAGCCCGTGGCACTGGACGTGCGCCTGGTGGCCGCCACCAACATCGACCTGGCGCGCGCCGTCCAGGCGCAACACTTCCGCGCAGACTTGTACTACCGGCTCAATGTGGCCCCTGTGGCGCTTCCGCCGTTGCGCGAACGCCCCGGTGACATCCTGCCGCTGGCCGAGCATTTCATGGCCCTGTATGCGCAGCGCCTGGGGCAGCCACCCGCGCAGCTGTCGGCGGCCGCACACCAGGCACTGCTCTCTTACGCCTGGCCCGGCAACATCCGCGAACTGGAAAACGTCGTGCACTTCGCGCTGATCGTGGCGCATCGGGGCGTGATCGAGCCCGGTGACCTGCGGCTGGTGCCCGCGCTTTTGCCCACGCCTGTTCAGGCGATTGTTCACGCCGCAGGGCGGCTGCAACAACCATCGTCCGCCACCGAATCGCTGCAGGCCGCGTTGCAGAGCCTGGTGGAGCAGGGCGCGCCCCGGCTGTACGAGTCGGTGGAGGCGGCGCTCGTGCGCTGTGTGTTCGAACAAGCCGACGCCAACCAGGTGCAGGCGGCGCGGCTGCTGGGGGTGACGCGCAACACCTTGCGCACCCTACTCAAGCGCCACGGCCTGTTGGCCGAACCTGCGCTTGCGAGCAGCCCTCGGCCCCTTCCGGTCCCCTCTTCAACGCCCGGCCACTTGCGCTACGCGCAGTGAGCCGCAACGCGCCGAAGCGCGCCGCGGCCGCTCATCCATTCGCCATCACAACAACCCAGGGAGTTCTCATGCATCCATCTGAATCACAACCCGCAGCGCCGACCCTCGGCGCCCCGCACAGCTCGCCCCGGCGCCAGTTTCTGGGCCAGGCGGGTGCTGGCCTGGCCGGCCTGGGGGGCTTGGCCGGCGGCGCCGCAGTGGCGCCTGCTTTGCTGGCGGGCAGCGCCGCCGCACAGGCGCAATCGGCAGGTGCCGGGGGCGCAGCCGCTGCGGGCTACGACGCGCAGTTTGTACGCCGCACCGAGCAGGTCCGCATCGACCTCGCGCGCGCCAGCGCGGCCGTGCCGATTCCCCCGCACCCTGTCAACGGCGACGATGCGCTGTATGCCAACAAGATCGGATCGGACACCCGGGGCCTGCCCCACAATGCCCGCGGCGAGGTGGACCTGCCCGCCTGGAACCTGGCCACGGCCGCGTTCGCATCGCGCGACCCGGCCGACTTTGAAAAGATCGTGCTGGGCGGCACACGCAAGCTGGTCAACCCCATCGGCACCCTGGCGGTGAGCCTGGACGGGCTTAACGCCGCCCAGTTCTCGCTGCCACCCGCGCCCACACTGGCGGGCACGCAGCGCGCGGGCGAGGCCGCCGAGATCTACTGGGTGGCGCTGCTGCGCGACGTGCCCTTCAGCGAATTCCAGGACGGCACGCGGCACGCCGATGTGATTGCCGCAGCCGATGACCTCAGCCGCGCGCCGGACTTTCACGGCCCCAAGGTCAACGGCAAGGTGACGCCGCAGACGCTGTTCCGCGGCGCGGCGTGGTATGTGGACAGCAACGACCGCACGGGGCGCACTGGCCGCTGGGCCACCCCGCCGGGCGTGACCGACGGGCCCTACATTTCGCAGTTTTTGTACCGCGATGTGCCCCTGGGTCCGCAGACGTTGTCGGCCCGCATCCGCACCTACACACCGGCCAACGAGTTCCTCACGGGCTACGACGAGTGGCTCAACGTGCAGAACGGCAAGGCCCCCGCCGGGCGCATTGCGTTCGACCCCACGCTGCGCTATATCGCCACCACGCGCGACCTGGCGGCCTACGCGCATGCGGCGGTGGCGTTCAGCTTTGCGGCCAATCAGTTGCTGGGCACACCGCTGTCGGCGGCGCAGCCGGGCTACGGCGGGCTGTTTGCGGGCGACAAAAGCCTGGCGCCCAGCAATCCGTACCTCAAGCTCAAGACCAGCGGCGGTGCCTCGGGCACCTTTGGCTCCGCCTACTTCCAGTCGGTGCTGTCGCTGGCCACATCGCTGGCCATCCGCGTCAACTACTACCAGAAGTGGTACGAGCAGCGCATCCTGCGCCCCGAGGCTTTTGGCGGGCTGGTGCACCACCGCCTGGCCAACCGGGTCAATGAGTACCCGATCCATGAGTCCTTCCTGGGCTCGCAGGCGCTGGAGCGCAGCCGCGCGAAGAACGGCACCTACCTGCTGCCGCAGGTGTACCCGGAGGGCGCGCCCATTCATTCGTCCTACCCCGGCGGCGCGGCCATCATCGCGGCCGTCACCGCCACGCTGCTCAAGGCGTTCTACGACGAATCCCTGGTCATCGCCAACCCGGTGCAGCCCGACCCGAGCGACCCTACGCGGCTCATCCCCTACCAGGGGCCCGCGCTCACGGTGGGGGGCGAGCTCAACAAGCTGGCGCTGAACTACGGCTCGGGCCGCACGGCTGCCGGCATCCACTGGCGCTCCGATGCCGCTGCCGCCTATGCGCAGGGCGAGGCCCTGGTCATCAGCCTGCTGCGCGAACAAAAGCAGACCTTCCGCGAGCCGTTCGAGGGCTTCTCGTTCACACGCTTCGACGGCACCCGCATCACGGTCTGATGCCCGCTGCTGCCGTGGTCCGCATGGCGGGCGCGGCAGCGGCGTTCTGCCGTCGTGCGCCGCCCGTTCTTGTTTCACCCCCTTGGAGTTTTTCATGCCTGAAACCTTCGACACCCGCCACGCCGAACGCCTGGCGCACCCCACCCACGAAGCCGATGTGCTGGTGATCGGCGGCGGCCCGGCCGGCACCTGGGCCGCCATTGCGGCTGCGGCACGCGGCGCAAGCGTGATCCTGGTGGACAAGGGCTTCTGCGGTACCTCGGGCGCCACCGCACCCTCGGGCACCGGCACCTGGTGGGTGCCGCCCGACCTGCAGGCGCGCTCTGCCGCCAAGGCGCAGCGCGAAACCGTCGGCGGCTTTCTGGCCAGCCACGGGTGGATGGACCGCGTGCTCGACCAGACCTGGCACAACCTGCAGCAGCTGGCCGACTGGGGCTACCCCTTCCCGGTGGACGATGCGGGCAACGAGCGGCGCAATTCGCTTCAGGGGCCTGAATACATGCGCCTGATGCGCAAGCGGGTGAAGGCTGCAGGTGTCCGCATCCTCGACCACCACCCCGCGCTCGAACTGCTGGTGGATGCCCACGGCCAGCTGCGCGGCGCCACCGGGGTGGCCGAGCCGGGCGACAAGCCCTGGGCCGTGCATGCGGGCGCGGTGGTGCTGGCCAGCGGTGGCTGCGCCTTCTTGAGCAAGGCGCTGGGCACGGACGTGCTCACCGGCGACGGCCACCTGATGGCGGCCGAGGCAGGCGCTGTGTTCTCGGGCATGGAGTTCTCGAGCGCCTACGGCCTCGGGCCCACGTTTTCCAGCGTGACCAAATCGCTGTTCTACAACTGGGCGACTTTTCGCGAACCGGGTGGCGCCGTGATCGAGGGCGCGGGCTCTTCGCAAGGCCGCAGCATCATTGCGCGGCGCCTCATCAGCGAGCCGGTGTATGCCGTGCTCGACAAGGCCGATGGTGCGGTGCGCGCCTGGATGCGGCAGGCCCAGCCCAATTTCTTCTTGCCTTTTGACCGGCTGGGTCAGGACCCTTTCACCCAGCCGTTTCCCATCACCCTGCGGCTCGAAGGCACCGTGCGTGGCACCGGCGGCCTGCAGTTGCAGGGGCTCGACTGCGCAACGCGCGTGCCGGGGCTGTACGCCTCGGGCGACGTGGCCTCGCGCGAGCCCATCTGCGGGGGCTTCACTGGCGGCGGCAGCCACAACGCGGCCTGGGCTTTGTCCACCGGGTTCTGGTCCGGGGCGGGTGCCGCTGACCACGCACTGGCGCACCGCAGCACGCCCGCCAAAGCGCCTGTGTGGCGTGCGGGGCAGGTGGGCCTGGCGGCGCGTTCGCAGGTGGGCGATACGGCCGCACAGCGCATCGACCCGCAAGCCCTGGTGGCGGCCGTGCAGGCCGAAGTTTTCCCGCTGGAGCGCAACTGGTTTCGCAGCCGCGATGGGCTGGAGCCTTCGCTGCAGCGCCTGGACGCACTGTGGTCGCTGGCCGAGCGCAGCGGTCCGGCCTTGCCTGAGGCCCAGCGGCGCACCCGCCAGGCCGTGGCCCTGCTGGCCCATGCGCGCTGGATGTACCAAAGCGCATTGGCGCGCACCGAGACCCGCGGCATGCACCGTCGCACCGACTATGCCCAGATCGACCCAGCCCAGCAGCACCATGTGGTGGTGGGCGGGCTGCAGCAGGTGTGGGTGGCTCGCCAGCCAGCCGGCCGTGGCACCTCCACCGAGCGTGAGGTGGCCGCAGCATGATCGAACTGATTGACGCTGCCCGCTGCACGGGCTGCAACATCTGCGTGGCGGTGTGCCCCACGCGCGTGTTTGATGCGGCCCCTGCCGCGTCGGGCACGCACGCTGTGGGCCTGCCGGCCATTGCGCGGCAGGCGGACTGCCAGACCTGCTTCATGTGTGAGTTGTATTGCCCGGTGGACGCGCTGTACGTGGCGCCGCAGACCGTGCCCCTGGCAACGCTTGCCGAGGCCCAGGCCGATGTGAGTCCTACGCAGCCGGCGGCCCCGCTGTGGGGCAGCTACCGCCGCGCCGTAGGCTGGGATGTGCGCGACGGCAGCACCGCACGGCTGGACCAGAGCTATCACCTGCTGGGCGCCGCGCTGCGCTGAACTCAACGGCACGAGTGCGCAGGGCCCGCACCCCTGTCGCTGCACCCCAACCAAAAAGGCCACCGCGTTTGCACGCAGCGGCCTTTTTGCTGGGGTGACGCCGACGAATGTCGGGCCACTACCGCTTCAGCGCGCCATACCCTGCCAGGCGGTGAAATGCCGCTCCAGCTTTTGCAGAGCGAAGTTCAGGCTCACACCAATGGCCGTGATCGCGATGATGCCGAAGTACATGTCGCCGATGAGGAAGCTGTACTGCGCATAGATGATCAGGTAGCCCAGCCCGGCCTTCGCGCCCACCATTTCTGCAGCGATCAGCACCAACATGGCCGAAGCAGCAGCCAGGCGGATGCCGACGAAGATCGTGGGCACCGAGGCGGGCAGGATCACCTTGACGAACAGCTGGCGCGGCGTGGCGCCCATGGTGCGTGCGGACTTGATGAGCAGCGGGTCCACCTGGCGCACGGCGGCGATGGTGTTGAGCAGCAGCGGCCAGGCGCAGGCATAGACCACGATGGACAGCTTGGACACCTCGCCAATGCCCAGCAGCAGCAAAAACACCGGCAGCAGCGCCAGCGGCGCGGTGTTGCGCAGCAGCTCGATCAGCGGGTTGACCGCCTGGCCCAGGCGCTGGTACCAGCCAATGGCCAGCCCCAGCGGAATGGCAATCGCGACGGCAATCGACAGCCCTCCCAGCGAGCGCGCGAGGCTGACGGAGGTGTGTTCCCACAGCTGGCCGTTTTGCGCCAGCACCCAGCCTGCGGCCAGCACTTCGGTCAGTGGAGGCAAAAAGGTGGGGTCGGTCAGGCCCAGCCGGGGCGCCAGCTCCCACAGCGCAGCGAGTGCCAGCACCAGTCCCGATCGCCAGGCGCCGTTGAACACGCGGCGCGCCAGGCGCAGCCAGAGCGTGGGCAGCTGGGGCGCTGTCGGCAGAGTGGAAGATGAAGCGGGAAGCTGCGCTCCTTGCGCGGGCAGGGCGATGTCAGACATGGTGAGACTCCTTGATGACGGGTTGGGCGGCGATGCGGCTGCGGCGTTCGTGGCGCGCGGACGCGACCTCGTCGTGCAGCAGGCCCCAGATGCGGTGGCGCAGCTCGCCGAACAGCGGCAGCGAGCGGATGTCGTCGGTGTCGGCGCGCAGCGACTCGGGGATGTCCACGATCTCCTTGATGCGGCCGGGACGGGTGGTCATGACCGCCACGCGCTGGCCCAGCACCACGGCCTCGTCAATGCCGTGGGTGATGAACACGATGGTCTTGCCGGTGCGCTGCCAGATGTCCACCAGCTCTTCCTGCAGCGTCTCGCGGGTCTGCGCGTCCAGCGCGGCGAAGGGCTCGTCCATCAGCAGCACCTGGGGCTCGTACGCCAGGCTGCGGGCAATCGCCACGCGCTGCTTCATGCCGCCTGACAGCTCGTGCGGGTAGCGCTGTGCAAAGTCGGAGAGGCCCACCAGCTGCAGGTAGTGCGCGGCCTTCTCGCGGCGCTCGCGCTTGCCCAGGCCCGCGACTTCGAGGCCGAAGGCCACGTTGTCCAGCGCGGTGAGCCACGGAAACAGCGCGTACTGCTGGAACACCACCCCCCGGTCCCGCGCGGGACCGGTGATGGCCTTTCCGTCGATGAGCACCCGGCCGCTGGTAGGCGGCGTGAGGCCGGCCAGCAGGTCGAGCAGCGTCGATTTGCCGCAGCCACTGGGGCCGACCAGCACCAGGAATTCACCGGGACGGATATCGAGCGTGACGTCTTGCACAGCGACAAAACGCTTGGACGGACCGCCATCGTCGGCGCGCACCGTGAACTCCTTGGTCACATGCTCGAAGCGGATCTTGGCCGGGGCAGTGGCGGTGGAATATGGATGGAGGAGATTGCTCATTTGCTGGCCGCCAGTTTGTCCACGCCGCCGTTGGCGTAGGGGTTGAACGCGTTGGTGTACAGATCGGCCGCCTTGAGCTGGCCGGGCTTGATCACCTCGTCTTTCACCAGCCAGTCGATCCAGATCTGCAGTTCCTTGTCGGTGATGAGGCCCCCCTTGCCGGCCACGCCGGTGCTCTTCCAGTACTGGATCGAATCGGCGTTCTCCGCGCGCTTGCGGCCCTCGATGATCTTGGTGAAGCGCGCCTGCACTTCAGCCGGCGGCGAGTTGCGCGCCCACTCGATGGAGCGGGCCAGCGCCGACACCAGGTGGCGGCTGGTGTTGGGGTTTTGGTCGATGAACTTGGTGTGCAGCACCAGTGCGCCGCCGGTGAAGTTGCCGAACAGGTCGCGGTCCTTGAACAGCGGGCGGATGCCGCCACGCTCGAGCGCCTTGTCGCGCAGCACGCCGCCCAGTGTGGAGACCTCGACGTGGCCTTGGCGCAGCGCCTGCTCGCCTGTCACCGGGGGTGTGGCGACGAGCGTGACCTGCTTGGCCTCGGCGGTGGTGACCTTGCCGCGCTCCAGGTACTCGCGCAGCATGAATTCGTGGTGCGCGCCCAGCGTGTTCACGGCCACCTTTTTGCCGATCAGGTCGCGCGGGCCCTTGATAGGGCTGTCTTCCTTGACGTAGTAGCCGTTGTAGGTGTTGTCGTCGGAGCCGTAGTAGCCCAGCACGGCCTTGATGGGCGCCTTCTTGGCCGCCAGTTTGGCGATGGCGCCGTAGAACGCGCCACCCACGTCCACATCGCCGGTCACCACGGCCTGGATGTCCTGCGGGCCGCTGATGGTGTTGCCGACCCACTTGGTCTTGAGCGGGGCGAGGTAGCCCAGGTCCTCGGCCAGTTCGATCCAGGCCACCTGGCCCGCCCAGCCCTGGTAGCGGATTTCGGATTTCTCCAGCTTTTGCGCGGCGGCGGGGGCCGCCAGGCCCAGCGCCAGGGCCGAGACCAGCAGGAAGCGTTTCGACAGATCAAGCATCAGGAGTTCCTTCTTTCCAGTGGGTTCAGTGGGTGGTGGTGTGTCCATTCACAAAGACCGGGCGTTGCCGCCGCCGCGGTCGAAGACCCGGCCACTTTCGCAACCCGCGTGCCATGGCGTCGAGGCTGCTTATGCAGAAATCGCACATGGGCCGGGCGTTGGGCGCGAGCCTGTGAGGCGAGGGCGTACCTCCACCCGCAACGCCGGGGTGGCCGCACATCAATGCATGCGTGCGGCGTTGCCGTGCTGCTGGGTTTGCAGCAGCGGTTGCGTGTTTTGGCACCAGGTGTTGAAAAGCCAGCAGCCCGCACGCGGCGACGCCCGGACCAGAGCCTGGGTAACTTCAGACGGCCCGGTCGGCACAATGGCGCCATGACGCCCTCCACCCCGCGCCCTGCCGTGGTCTGGCTGCACGCCGATGCACCGCCCAAGCCGGCCGAAGGCGCGACCTGCAACGGCTGCGGCCTGTGCTGCCTGGCCGAACCCTGCCCACTGGGCATGGTGGTGTCGCGCCGCCGCCATGGCGCATGTGTGGCGCTGCGCTGGGACGACGCGGAGACGCGCTACCTGTGCGGCATGGTGGCCGACCCCGGCAGCGTGACCGGCCTGCGCCACCGGTGGATTGCAGCGCCGATGGCCTGGCTGGCCCGGCGCTGGATTGCCGCAGGCGTGGGTTGCGATGCGCGGCTGACGACGACCGAGGTGCCTCGCCCGTAGTTCGCCGCGTGCTGCGGCCAACCCGCCTGAATGCGGGGGAGCATCCCCATGCCATTTGCTATTAAAAATATAGCTAAGAGTGCTTGCATATCAAGCGCTAGGCACCATTTTTATTCATATTTCCGGGTCGAAATAGGGGTTGACGCGTACCGAGGCCGCGCCTTCGGGGTTGTCAGCGCGGCAGGGCCGTTGAAGCCTAGCGCCGCGCCAGGTGCACGCCCGCCAGCATGCAGCGCACCGAGCCACCGGCCAGCTCAATGGTGGGCACGGCGAGCGGCAGCAGTGTGGCGCTGCGCTCGATGACGGCTTTTTGCTCACCCATCAGGCTCGCCGCAGCGCGCGACGACAACGCCAGCAGGCGCCCCTGGGCGCCGGTCAGCTCCAGCGCGTTGCCTGCGAATTCGCCGATCTGCTGGGCGCTCAGTTCGACCACATCGCGGCCGGTCTCACGCAGCCGCTCGCGCACCGCGTCTCGCCGCGCGGGGTCGGTGATCAGGTGGAATCCGCCCAGCGCGAAGTTGGTGCCCACGCAGAGCATCACGTTGGTGTGGTAACACGGCTGGCCCTGCGCATCGGCCGTGGCAAAGGCCATGGGCTCGTAGTTGAAGTGGGTGCAGAACCGCTCCAGCGCCACCGGGTCGGCGCGGTTCGATTGCGCGGTGTAGGCGATGCGGCCGATGTGGTCGAGC
>SDXZ01000181.1 GCA_004210805.1 Acidovorax sp. | reverse complement strand
CCGCGCTCGGCGTGGGCCAGGCCCCGGTCGCGCCACTCGCCCCAGGCCTCTGGCAGCAGCACGATGAGGCGGTCCAGCACGCAGATCAGGCGCTGCCAGTCCTGCTGGGTGCGGTGCACCTCCTTCAAGTTGCGCAGCATGCGCGCGATGATGTCGCGCGGCGTGGCCGCCTGCAGGTACAGACCCAGCGGCACGTCGTAGTCGTCCACCAGTCCGTTGCGGCGCTTGTAAGGCTCCAGGCGCTCGGCCAGCTCCTCGCGGCTGAGCGACTGGCCCGAGATCGGGTCGAGCACCACCTGCCCCTTCGGCAGCAGCACCTTGACCATGAAGTGCCCCGGGAACGCAATGCCGCGCGCGTGCAGGCCCAGGCCCTGGGCCAGCTCCATCCACAGCACCGCCAGCGAGATCGGGATGCCGCGGCGCGTGCGCAGCACGGCATTGAGGTAGCTGTTCTCGGGGTCGTAGTAGTTGTTGATGTTGCCGCCAAAGCCCAGGTCGGCAAAAAAGAACTGGTTGAGTGTGCGCAGGCGCTGCAGCGCGGGAGCGTCGGCCGGCAAGCGGCGCTTGATGCGCGCCAGCAGCTGGTCCATGTCGCCCAGCAGCAGCTGCACGTCCACTTCGGGGTATTCGTCCTGGGCCAGGCTGGCAGCCGCTTCGAGCAGCGGAAAGTGGTCATCGCTTTGCACCAGCGATGCAAAGTACTCCAGCGAGGTAGGCAAGGAAAGGCTCAGAGGCATGGCATTGTTGTAAGTGCACCCTGCCCGCGCGTCAAGCCGCAGAAAGCCGGACTTTGCCGGCTTGTTGCCCGCACTGCCGGGCTTTACCGCCGCAGGAGCTGGCGCAGCTTGAGGCCAGCGGCCCACAGCGCGCCGAAATACAGGACTGCAGCGGCCACCATGAGGCCTGCCAACAGCCCTATGCGCTTGAGGGTTTGCCCGCGCATGTCAATCCAGTCGAAGTGCTGCGAGCCCCACACCAGCAGCACGGCCAGCAAGGCGCTGGCGGCGATCACCTGCAGCGCAAACTTGCCCCAGCCCGGCTGCGGCTGGTAGCTGCCGCGCCGCAGCAAACCGATCAGCAGCCACAGCGCGTTGACCAGGGCCCCAAGGCCAATCGACAAGGCCAGGCCCGCGTGGTCGATCCAGCGCACGAGGCCGATGTTGAGCAGCTGCGTGATGACCAGCACGGCGATGGCGATCTTGACGGGTGTGCGCACGTCCTGGCTGGCGTAGTAGCCGGGCGCCAGCACCTTGATGGCCACGATGCCGACTAGGCCGGCGCCGTAGCCCGACAGTGCGATGGCGATCTGCCCCACATCGCGGTCGGTGAGCTTGCCGTAGTGGAACAGCGTGGCCACCAGCGGGGTCGAGAACGTGAGCAGCGCCACCGCACAGGGCACGGCCAGCAGCACCACGATGCGCAGGCCCCAGTCGAGCATGGCTGAGTATTTTTCGCTGTCTCCGGCGGCCTTGGCTGCTGTGAGCTGCGGCGTCAGCACCACGCCCAACGCCACACCGAGCAGCGCGGTGGGAAACTCCATCAACCGGTCTGCGTAGAACAGCCAGGTCACGCTGCCGGGCGCCAGGTACGAGGCGATCTGGGTATTGATCATCAGCGAGATCTGCGCCACGCCCACGCCCAGCACCGCAGGGCCCATGAGCGTGAGCACGCGGCGCACGGCGGGGTCGGCCCAGGCGGCACGCACGGTGCCCCAGGTGATGCCGATGCGCGGCATGAGCCCCAGCCGCACCAGGGCGGGCACCTGCACCGCCAGTTGCAGCACGCCCCCCAGCATCACCCCGCCGGCCATGGCAAAAATCGGCTCGATGCCGCGGGCCTCCAGCTGCGGCGCACCCAGCCAGGCGGCGGCAATCATGCACACATTGAGCAGCACGGGCGACGCGGCCGGCACGGCAAAGTGCTTCCAGGTGTTAAGAATGCCGGCCGACAGCGCGACCATGGACATGAAGCCGATGTACGGGAACATCCAGCGCGTCATCAGCACGGCGGCGTCGTAGGCTTCAGGGTTCTGGCGCAGGCCACTGGCCAGCGCCCACACCAAAAGCGGCGCCCCGATCACGCCCAGGATGCAGACCAAAAGCAGCACCCAGGCCAGGGCGGTGGCCACGGCGGAGATGAGCTTGTGCGTGGCTTCTTCGCCCTGCTGCGTCTTGGCAGTGCCCAAAACCGGCACAAAAGCCTGGCTGAAGGCCCCTTCGGCGAACAGCCGACGAAACAGGTTGGGGATGCGAAAGGCGACCTGAAAGGCGTCGGTGAGGGCGTTGGCCCCGAACATAGAGGCCATGAGCAACTGGCTCATGAGTCCCGTCACGCGGGAAGCCAAGGTCAGGAGGGATACGGTGGAGGCGGCTTTGAGCAGTGACACGGCGGGGAGTGTATTCCCCCTGAGCCGCTGCGCGTCTTCCCCCAGAGGGGGACACACCCGGTGGCCCGGCAAAGCCGGTGCCACGGGCGCGCTCGCGATGGCGCCACGCCGGTTTTTGAGGGTGATGGCGCCTGAAACCCGCACTGGGCTATAATCGCGGGCTTTGCTGGCATCATCCACAGACCCAAGGAATCAAAAACATGGCATCCGCTAAACCAAAGAAGAAGAACCCGCGCCTGGCGTCGGGCCGCAAGCGCGTCCGTCAGGACGTCAAGATCAACGCCGCGAACACCTCGCTGCGCTCCAAATACCGTACCGCTGTCAAGAACGTCGAAAAGGCTGTTCTGGCTGGCGACAAGACCAAGGCGAGCGAACTGTTCGCCAAGATGCAAGCCGTGGTCGACACCGTGGCTGACAAGGGCATCTTCCACAAGAACAAGGCAGCTCGCGATAAGAGCCGTCTGTCTGCCAAGGTGAAAGCCCTGGCACTGGCAGCCGCCTAAACCATCCCCCGCCTGCTCCGGCAGGCAAACAGCCCGAACGGCATGTGCCGTTCGCCGTTTGTAACGGGTGCGCTGCCAGCAAAAAAACGAACGAACCGCCTCCGGGCGGTTTTTTCGTTTCCGAACAGGATAAAGACCTCTCGGTAGGAACCTAGAGGCCGGGCTTTACGGGGAATTATCTAAAAAGCATAATTATTGGAATTTCATAAAAGCCAATAAACCATGACTTTTCGCCGCACCGCCCTCGCCGAGCAGATGGCAACGCAACTGCTCCGGCCCTCGTTCCTGGACACGTCGCTGCGCTCGGGCCTGTTCCTGTCCGGCCAGCGGCGGGTGGGCAAGACCACGTTTCTGGCCACCGACCTGATCCCTGCGCTGGAAGCGCTGGGCGCCATCGTGGTCTATGTCGATTTGTGGAGCCAGCCCCAGGCCAACCCCGCAGACCTGGTGCACGAGGCGATCCGCAAGACGCTGAAGGAACTGCAGACACCTGGCTCGGGCATCCTCAAGCGGCTCAAGCAGGTCACCAGCGTCGATGCGGGGGCCGGGGGGTTCAAGTTTGGTTTCAAGCTCTCGGATGTGGGCAAAGATGATGGCGCCAGCCTAGCCCGGGCGTTTGAAGAGCTCATCGACCAGGCCCGGACGGATGTGGTGCTCATCGTGGACGAGGTCCAGCACGCGCTGGGCAGCACCGACGGGGACCACCTGCTGCACGCGCTAAAAGCTGCGCGCGATGCGATCAATACCCGCCCTGGTACACCCGGCTACTTTCTTTTCATCGGCACCGGCTCGCACCGCGCGCGGGTGCAAGAGCTCACGCTCAAGGGCAACCAGGCCTTCAACGGCGCGGTGACCAACGAGTTTCCGGTGCTGGGTCGCGACTTCATCGACTACGTACTCGCGCAGGTGCGCCCCCAGTTGGGTCCCATGTTGCCCTCGGCCGACGTGGCCGAGGCCGCGTTTCGCAGCATGGGCAGCCGCCCCGAAGAGTTGATGAAGGCCCTCAACGTGCTGCGCAGCCTGCCCCCGGACGCCGTGCCCAACGAGCACCTGCCCACCATCGCGCAGTCATTGGGTGCGGCGGCGGCCGACGTGGAACTGCAAAAGGTGGAAGCCATGGGCCCGCTGGCCGAGGCGGTCTTCTCGCGTATCTGCAGCATCGGCGGCGATGTGAAGGGCGTGTTCACTGGCGAGGCCCTCAAGGCGTACGCGGCGCAGATCGGACGCGATGTCACGGCCCAGGAGGTGCAGGGCATCATCGGCATGATGACCTCGGCCAACCTGCTCATGCGCGTGAAACACGGGCACTATGGCGTGACGGATCCGTTTGTGGAGAAAGCCTGGATGACCCGGCTGCAGGCCGACCACCTGTTGCGCGCCAGTCCTGGCGGCCCTGGATCAGGGTCTCAGCGGACCTAAGGCCAAGTACAGGACCCGAGAGACGTCAGCCCTTGGCGGGCGGGTCGGGCAGCAGGCAGGCCTCAGCCACCTGCAGGTCGTTGTCCCGCGCAAAGTTGATGACGAAGTCCCAGGCCATGGGCTCGTGGTCGCGCAGATCCCGGTGCACCACCACACATTTGACGCCGTTCAGCGTGGTCGGAATGCACCACGGCGAATAGCTCAGATGGCTGCCAGGCCGGGCTCCGCCAGGACGAAAGCTGCTCATCACCCCGGCCAACCGCTCGGCCCAATCACTGGGGCGAAAGGTCTTCCCGTCTTGGGTAATGCCCTGGATGAAGACTTCTTTGGAGGAGGGGGAAACCATCGGATGGAAGTGGTAGTGGGGCGCGGGCAAGGCAGGATCGCTGCTTGCTGCACTGCAGCGCGCATTCTAACTCTTATATAAGAGCTGAGGCTCACAATCCACATGGCGGAGTGCAAAACCACGGCAAGCACAGCCCAGCAGACCGCATTGCAGTAATGCGCAATCGTCAACAGCCGTTCATCGGGCTCCCCCTAGAATCGTGCTTCGCTTTATCGGGCCTGCGGCCACAAGCCGCCCCATCACCGTACCGTCTGGAGATTTCTGCATGACCGCTTCCACCCTGGCAGCCTCGCCCCACCTGATGAACACCTATGGCCGCGTCCCTATCGCGCTGGCCCGTGGTCAGGGCTGCCGAGTCTGGGATGTGAACGGCAAGGAATACCTCGACGGCTTGGGCGGCATCGCCGTGAATACGCTGGGCCACAACCACCCCCGGCTCGTGCCCGCGCTGCAGGACCAGATCACCAAGCTGATCCACACCTCCAACTACTACCACTCGCCCCTGCAAGAAGCCCTGGCCGCCAAGCTGGTGGAGCTGTCGGGCATGCAGAACGTGTTCTTCTGCAACTCGGGCCTTGAGGCCAACGAAGCCGCGCTCAAGATCGCCCGCAAATACGGCGTGGACAAGGGCATCGCCAAGCCCGAGATCGTGGTGTACGAGAAGGCCTTCCACGGCCGGTCGATTGCCACCATGTCGGCCACGGGCAACCCTAAGATTTACAGCGGCTTCGGCCCGCTGGTCGAAGGCTTTGTGCGCGTGCCGCTGAACGACATCGAAGCCATCAAGAAGGCCACCGAAGGCAACCCGAACGTGGTGGCCGTGTTCTTCGAGACCATCCAGGGCGAAGGCGGCATCAACGGCATGCGCGTGGAATACCTGCAGCAGCTGCGCAAGCTTTGCGACGAGCGCGGCTGGCTCATGATGATCGACGAGGTGCAGTGCGGCATGGGCCGCACCGGCAAGTGGTTTGCCCACCAATGGGCGGGCATCGTGCCCGACGTGATGCCCCTGGCCAAGGGCCTGGGCTCCGGCGTGCCGATTGGCGCCGTGGTGGCTGGCCCCAAGGCCGCCAACGTGCTGCAGCCGGGCAACCACGGCACGACCTTTGGCGGCAACCCGCTGGCGATGCGCGCCGGGGTCGAAACCATCCGCATCATGGAAGAAGACGGCCTGCTGCAGCACGCGGCCACCGTGGGTGCGCACCTGCGCGCAGCATTGCAGCGCGAACTGGGCAGCCTGCCCGGCGTGAAGGAAATCCGCGGCCAGGGCCTGATGCTGGGCATCGAACTCGACAAGCCCTGCGGCGCCCTGATCGGCCGCGCGGCCGAGGCCGGCCTGCTGCTGTCGGTCACGGCAGACACCGTGATCCGCCTGGTGCCCCCGCTGATCCTCACCCTTGCCGAGGCCGACGAGATCGTCGCCAAACTGACCCCGCTGGTCAAAGCCATCCTGGCTGAATGAATAAAAGCACCACCGCCATGACGACGACGCTGAAACATTACCTGCAGTTCAACGACCTCAACGCCGACGAATACGCCTACCTGTTCGAGCGCGCCGCGCTCATCAAGAAGAAGTTCAAGGCGTATGAAAAACACCACCCGCTGGTGGACCGCACGCTGGCCATGATCTTCGAGAAGGCCAGCACGCGCACCCGCGTGAGCTTTGAGGCCGGCATGTACCAGCTCGGCGGCTCCGTGGTGCACCTGACCACCGGCGACAGCCAGCTGGGCCGCGCCGAACCCATCGAGGACAGCGCCAAGGTCATCAGCCGCATGGTCGACCTGGTGATGATCCGCACCTACGAACAAGCCAAGATCGAGAGCTTTGCCGCCAACTCGCGCGTGCCGGTCATCAACGGCTTGACGAATGAATACCACCCCTGCCAGATCCTGGCGGACATCTTCACGTACATCGAACACCGCGGCGCCATCAAAGGCAAGACGGTGGCCTGGGTGGGCGACGGCAACAACATGGCCAACACCTGGCTGCAGGCCGCGGCGCTGCTGGGCTTCAAAGTGCATGTGAGCACACCCCGTGGCTACGAAATTGACGAGAAATTGGCCGCCAGCGCTGGTGGAATAAGCGCTGATAGCTATAAATTTTATAGCAACCCGCTGGAGGCCTGCCAGGGCGCGGACCTGGTGACCACCGATGTGTGGACCAGCATGGGCTACGAGGCCGAGAACGAAGAACGCCGGCTCGCCTTTGCCGACTGGTGCGTCGACGCCGAAATGATGGCCGCCGCCAAGCCGGATGCCTTGTTCATGCACTGCCTGCCCGCGCACCGGGGTGAAGAGGTCGAAGCCGACGTGATCGACGGGCCGCAGTCCGTGGTGTGGGACGAGGCTGAAAACAGGATGCACGTGCAGAAGGCACTCATGGAGTACCTTCTGCTCGGCCGCGTGGCATGAAATGCAGCGCGGTGGCGCGCCAGCAGACTGTTTCGGCGCAGGCTCATGTCCTCAACGCGGACGTGAAGCAGTCGCCAGGCGCCTAAGTTCAGACTCATGCCGTGGCGCCGCCAACCTGCCCATAGCGCCGAACTGTTGACGCACTGGCAAGCCTTGGGCCAGGCGCTTGATCAAGACACGCCCGCGTGGCGCGCCGAGGGCCGCCGCCTCGTCCTGAGCTGGTCCCACTGGCCCCGCGCGTACCACGACACCACCCACCTCTGGGCCTGCCTGCGGCACCTGCAGGCGGTGCAAGACCAGTTGCCCTGCGTTCTGAGTGATCCGCACGCGGTGGCCCTCGCCCTGTGGTACCACGACGCGATCTATTGGCCGTGGAGCCAGCACAACGAGGAGCGCAGTGCCGACTGGGCGGTGCGCTTTCTGCGCAGCCAGCAGTTGCCTCCGGCGCTGGCGCAGACCGTGCACCAGCACATCCTGGACACGCGCCACACCCCAGGCCCGCTGACCGGCGATGCGCAATGGGTTGTCGATATCGACCTGGCGGTCCTGGGCCAGAGCGACGCGGTGTACCGCCAGTTCGAATACAACGTGCGGCGCGAATATTTCTTCGTGCGCTGGCCGCGCTATGTAGCAGGGCGCACTGCGGTGTTACAGGGGTTCCTTGATCGGCCGCGCATCTACGGCACCGACTGGTTTCAGGAGCGCTACGAAACGCAGGCACGCACCAACCTCCGCAATGCATTGAGCGCGCTGCAGGCCAGAACGCTCTACGCGTAAACCAGCCGTCAGTCGCAGGGTTGAAAGCGCTTGCATTCCTCGGTGACCTGAATGGAGGTCAGCGTGTTCTCGCCCTCCACATGCCGGGCGGTGAACTTCACCCAAGCTTCTGCTGGTATGCCAGCCAACAGCGCGCCATCAGGCACCCTGAACGCCTGCGTCGTGAAGGGAAGCTTGGCACGCGGCAGCAACTTCAAGCGGACGTAGAGCTTGCCCCCTGCGTCCTGCTCAACGGACACCAGACGGGCACGAGTGAACACTGGGACTGCCTGACCAGACGGAGAAGTGGCCTCAGGCGACACAGCGGGCTGCGCCGCGGCGGCATTGGCCGCAATGGCCACGATGGCGGCTGCGGCAAGAGCCGCACCCCTCAGCGCGGGGGCCCACATCCCAAGCCCCAAACTCATCTCTTTCCATTGCGCCATCACACCGCCCTCCTGCGCCATGCCTTGACTGGACGGCACATCAAAACGCCCACGCCCCCAACTGGTAGTAGTCAAACCCGCTGGTGCGCCCGCCCAGGCACTGCGCCAGGAAGTCCTCGGTCTTGCGGTACATCGTGAGGTTGTTGGTCCATTTCTGATTGCCATGGCCGTCGCCCGTAAAGGTGACGTACTGCACGTCCTTGCCCGCCTTGCGCAGGGCGGCCACCATCCATTCAGACTGCTCCAGCTTCACGCGCGGATCGTTCACGCCATGCATGATGAGTAGCTGGCGCCGTAGATCGCCACGCGCTGCGGGTCGGCCACCCCGCGCTCTACCGCCCAGCGCACACCATCAATCAAGTCGTCGTGCATGCGGCCCGCGAACTCGCCCATGGCTTTCTCCATGTGCGCGCGACCGTAACCGCTGGACCCCCGGTAGTTGACCTGCAGCACCGCATAGCCGCGGTTGGCCAAAAACTGCTGCATCGCGCGGCTCGTGGCCCCGTCACCCCAGCGGTCGCGCGCCCACGGGCCGCCATGCACCAGCAGCACCATCGGCAGCCGCTGCTGCTGCACAACGCCCTGGGGCAGCGTCAGGTAGCCATGCATGGGGAGCCCGTCACGCGCCGTGAAGGTGATGGGTTCCGTCGGTGCAAGGTCCTTGGAAATCAGGCTCAACCGGTTCTCACCCAGAAACTTGGGCTCTTGCCCATCCCGCAGCAGGTAGTTGCGGGTGCCCCGGTCGGTCGCCACCGCCACGGTGAGCACCCTGTCGGTATAGTCTGCGCTGGTCACCAGAACCTCGGCGGGCTGATAGCCTGCCAGCGCAGACAGCCGCGCAGCGAGCGCGGGGTCAAACACCTTGCGCGCTGGATAGCCCGGCATGGAGTAGGCCACCAGCGGCTCGCGCGTGCGCCGGCTCAGCGTCACGTTGTCCAGGTCCACATCGGGCGATGCGTACACCAGCTCCTCGGCGCCATTGGTCAGATCAAGCCGCACCAGCGCGAGCTTGTCGCGGCCCCGGTTGGACAGCGCCCAGGCTTTGCGCCCCTGGTCGTGCAGGCCGAAGATGTTCAGGGTCTCCCAGCGGCTTCGCTGCGTCACGACCTGCCACGTGCCAGGCTCCGCGCCCGGGCTTTCCAGCAAGGTCTGATCGCCCTGGAGCCGCGCACGCACGCGCAGCTGTCCACTGACATCCACGCCCCACCAGCTGACGTTGCCAGGGTTGGTAGCCAGCAGCACGGGCGCACCCCCCGCCGGGTTCACGCGGTACAGATCAAACACCTTCTTGTCGCGCTGGTTGGAGGTGACGATGAAGTCGCCAGAGCCCTCCACGGCTTCTGAAAAATGCGCCACCGAGCGCGGCGCCGGCATCAGCTCGCGCAAATCTGTGCCGGGCCCTTCGACAGGGCCGGCATAGATGCGGGTGTTCTCGTCTCCCGTAGGGTCGGCCGTGATGCCGAGCCAGCGGCTGTCAGCGCTGAAGCGAATGGACCGCGCCCGGATGCGGAACGCCTTGGCATCGCCGTCGTCGACGGACTGGATCCAGATCGCGGGAACCACGCCGTCCGTGCCAAACCACGCGATGTGCTGGCCATCTGGCGACACCCGGTACCCGCCCGTGGACTGCCGGCTCGCCACGAAGTCGCGCACCGGGATCAGCTCGGGCAGCTGCGCGCCAGCCAACGCAGGGTGCGATGGCCCGGTAGCGCAGCCCGCCACCAGCACACATGACAACACCACTCCCCACAAACCGATAAATCTCGACTGCATCTAGAACCCCCTCGTTGGATGCCGCCATTGTGGGAGGCCGCGCCTTAAGCCCAGCCAAAGGCTGGCGCGTCGGCGTCCCTGCAAGCCACTTGTGACCTCGCGAAGCCGGGCAGCTCACGCTCCAGCAGCGGCCGCCGCTGGCGCACAGCGCCCCGGTTCTGCTGCGTCCAGTGGTCGTCCGCCGCCCACGCGCAGCGGACAGTGGCGCCCGGGTTTATTGCCGGCTCAATCCCTATCGAGCCCGCCAGTGCGCAGACAGCGCCAAGCCACAGTACGGGCTGGATGAAAGGGCGCGTCTGGCCGAGAACGCGCGGGATGGAGACACAGGCTGGGGTGTCCAAGCCCGGGTGGTAGCGATGCATCAGGGCATTGTTGAGCGCCCCACCTTTGCCGATGCCAAAGGCTCACCGCAACAGGTTGCACCTGCGCTACATCACGCCGGCAGCTCCCTCCTTCAACGCCGCTACAGCGCCCGCGTCCGCGCTTCCATCGCCTGCACCACCGCCACCATGTCGGCCTGCCCGAGCCCCATGGCCGCGGTTTGCGCAAACAGTGCGTGGCACACGTCCAGCAGCGGCGATGCCAGCTGCGCATCGCGCGCGGCTTGCGCCACCAGCTGGTTGTTTTTGAGCACATCGTGGATGGCGGCCTGCACCTCGAAGTCGCGCGCGACCAGCTTGGCGAGCTTGACCTGCGACACGCTGCTGGCCATGGGGCCGGCATCCAGCACCGAGCGGAACAGCTCCATGTCGAGCCCCTGCTGGGCCGCAAAGTGCGAGGCCTCGCACAGCCCTGTGACCATGGTGATGAGAAAGAGATTGACCGACAGCTTCATGAGCGCAGGCGACGTGGTGCCCATGTGCACGATGGTGCGGTTGCTCACCTGGCCGGCAAACGCGGGCGTGCCACGCTGCAGCGCCTCGTCCATCGCCTGTTCATGGGCCAGCATGAGGATGATCACCTGCGCGTTCTTGCAAACTTCGGCAGGGGTGGACGCCACCTGCGCGCCCGCGGCACGCAAGGTTTCGCATTTGTCGGGCGACCGGTTCCATACCCACAGCGGGGTATTTGCGCGCGCCAGGTTCAGGGCCATGGGCAGCCCCATAACGCCGAGGCCAATAAAGCCGATGTGCATGGTGAGCTCTTCTTTCTTTCAGTGAGGGTTGTGACTGTGCAGCGCCAGACGTTGATCGCCCTGGTGGGGCGCGGCCCGGCCGGCGCTGCGCCGCACTCTACCCAAAGCCCCGCCGCGCCGCCATCCGGTGCGGCCCCTCCCGCGGTTTCCCTTTGGCGTCGCTTAAGCCGCCACCGGCCACAATCTCGCCATGCACATCCTGCTGATCGAAGACGACCTGGACCTCGGCCGCGCCCTGCAGTCGGCCCTGAAGGTAGAGGGCCTGACCAGCGAGTGGCTGCGCCGCGCCGTGGATGCGCCCGCCACGGTCGATGCGACCACGGTGGACTGCGTGCTGCTGGACCTGACGCTGCCCGACGGCAGCGGGTTCGACCTGCTGGCGCGCTGGCGGGCACAGGGCGAACAGGTGCCCGTCATCGTGATCACTGCGCGCTCGGCGGTGGAGGACCGGCTGGCGGGGCTGGACGGCGGCGCGGACGACTTCGTGATCAAGCCCTTTGCCACGGCCGAGCTGATGTCGCGCATCCGCGCGGTGCTGCGCCGCAGCGCGCGGCAGGCGAGCGAGCGCTGGGTGCTGGGCGAGTTGGTGATCGAGCCGCGGCGTCACCTTGTGCGGCGTGGCAGCGAGGCGCTGGATTTGTCGCCGCGCGAGTTTCAGCTACTGCTTGAGTTGGCGCGCGAGCCCGGCGCCGTGGTGCCCAAAGGCGTGATCGCGCAGCGGCTGGACCCGCTGGGCGAGCCGGTGGACTTTGGCGCCATCGAAGTGCACGTGTCCAACCTGCGCCGCAAGATCGGGCCGGAGCTGATTCGCACGGTGCGGGGCGTGGGCTACCTGCTTCAAGCATGAGCGCACACACGACCTTGCGCGCCAGGTGGCAGCGGCTGGCCGAACCCACGCTGGTACGCCGCAGCGTGGTATCGGTGATGGTGGCATTCGTGCTCGTGTGGGCCGTGCTGCTGGGCTACAACTACGTCAACTACAAGCAGGCCATCACCTATGACCCCGGGTTGATGAAATACGGCGACGCGGTACTGGAGTCGCTTGCGCCCATCGCAGACCCCGCACAGGCAGCAGCAGCCCTGGCATCGACCGACCACTGGACCAACGTCCGCCGCCGCCAGGTGGGCGTGTTGCCGGGCACCCTGCTGCACGAACTTAAAGACGCCTCCACGGGCCAGCAGATCTTCGCATCGCCCAGCCTGCAGCAACTGACGCCTCCCCCCACAACGCCTGCAGCGGTCGGAGTCATCACCGAAGACCGGTTGGACGGAACCAGTTATCGCATCTACACCGGCAGCAACACGCGCTGGACTCTGCGCGTGATCGAACCCAAGCGCATGGATGTGCATTTCCTGCAGTCCAGCGGCCGCGCGCTGCTGCCCTACCTGCTGCTGGCCTCGCCCTTCGTGTTACTGCCCGTGTGGCTATCGGTGCGCAACGGCCTGCGCCCGCTGCAGCAACTGGCGCATCGGATCGCCCAACGCGGGCGCGATGACCTGCAGCCCGTGGGCTTCGACGCACAGCACCGCGAGCTCAAACCGCTGGAGCAGTCGTTGGACCACCTCTTCGCCCAACTGCGCCAGAAAGTCGAACGCGAACGCGCCTTTGTGCAGGACGCGGCCCACGAGATCCGCACGCCGCTGGCCGTGATCACGGCGCAAGCGCATGTGATGGCACGCTCGCAAAGCGAGGACGAGCGCACACAGGCCCAGGGGCACCTGGAGCAGGCCATAGCACGCACCTCGCACCTCGCACAGCAACTGCTGGACCTGGCCGCGCTCGACGAGGCGCAGCGCCCCGCCCCACGCGACCTGGATGTCGCGCAATGGCTGCGTGCCGCCCTGGCACAGGCAGCACCGCAAGCGATGGCGCGGCAGATCGAGCTGTCGCTGGACGCGCCGGACAACCTGCCCACGCGGCTGGACCTGCCGGCGCTCGAATCCGTCGCGCACAACCTCATCGACAACGCGGTGCGTTATGTACCGGCGGGCGGCAATGTGGCACTGACCCTGCGGCATGAGGACGGGGTGCTGCATCTGGCGGTGCAGGACGATGGGCCGGGCATTCCAGTGACTGAACGGAATCGGGTGTTCGAACGCTTCTACCGCGGCCTGGGCCACGC
>SDXZ01000352.1 GCA_004210805.1 Acidovorax sp. | reverse complement strand
CCAGGTCGAAGCCCCCCTCACCAAGTATCCAGTTCCGAATCAAGCCATCGAACAGTGCGTGAAGGCCGGTAGCTGCTTCCATCGCCGTCATCGGCAGCACAACATGCTGGGCCTCAGCTGCCAGCTCGAAATCCCGCGCCAGTTGGCGCGTAAAGGCCTCGGACGCCGCCATGTGGCGGTCGCGCACTCCGACCATCTCGCTTACGTATTCCACCTTATAGAGCGCCACCTCGAACACCCTGCGCGTGCGCTCATCCGACGCGACACTGCGCAGCACCATGGCCATGACAGCGCGCAGCCGCTGAACCGGGTCAGGGCAGGTGCTGCTTTCAAACTCGCCGAACCCTTGCTCGAGCGGCAGCGTGACACGGTCCATCATGGCGCCGAAAAGATCAACCTTGTCCTTGAAATGCCAATAGATGGCGCCTCGCGTGGCGCCTGCAGCTTGGGCAATGTCACTGAGCGATGCCCGCGAAACTCCCTTTTCACCAAATACCTGCTCCGCAGCATCAATGAGGCTGTTGCGCGTGGCAATGGCATCTTCTTTGGTCCGACGCGCCATACCTGTGTCTCCTCATTCCAGATGCCCCTTTCAAAACCGGGGGGCATAGTTGTCACAATTATACATTCATGCTTGTATGTATAATCGCGCACTCATTTTGTCGGGCTCTATGCTGGCGGCGACACACCCTCCCTCAGGTACCCCTACAACCAATCCTTGATGCAAATCAGAAGGACTCTCATGCCCATACTGCGTGACCCATCCGCCACCTCCCCATCGCTCCACCCCCTCACGTCCCGACGAACCCGCGCTTTCGTGGCCATGAGTGCAGCGGCGATCCTGCTCGCAGCGTGCGGCAAGCCTGAGGGCAAGGCGGGAGGCGGCGCACCGCCGCAGATGCCACCCCCAGAGGTCGGCGTGGTCACGGCTACACCCGGCGATGTGGGATTGGTCACCGAACTGCCAGGACGCGTGGAGGCCTCGCGGATTGCTCAGGTGCGCGCACGGGCCGCCGGCATCCTGCAGCAGCGCCTGTTCAAGGAAGGCAGCGACGTGAAGGCTGGGCAGCCGCTGTTTCGCATAGACGCCGCTCCCTACGCTGCAGCGACCGAAAGCGCGCGCGCCAGCCTGGCGAAGGCTCAGGCCAACCTCGCGCAGGCCAGCGCTCAGGTCGAACGCTATCGCCCGCTGGTAAGCGCCAACGCCATCAGCAAACAGGATTTTGTCAACGCCGAAGCGGCCGAGAAGCAAGCGCAGGCCGATGTAGCGGTCGGCCGGGCCACCGTGCGCACAGCAGAGATCAACCTGGGATACGCCAGCGTGACCTCCCCTATTTCTGGCCGCATTGGCCGCGCGCTGGTCACTGAAGGTGCGCTGGTGGGCCAGGGCGAGGCCACAGCCTTGGCCGTGGTACAGCAGATCGACCCGGTGTATGTGAACTTCACGCAGTCGGCCAGCGATGTGTTCCAACTGCGCCGCGCCATGGAGAAGGGGCAGCTCAAGCGAGCGGGCAATGGAGAGGCTGCCAGCGTCAAGCTGGTGCTCAGCGACGGCACCGAATACGCGCAGCCGGGCAAACTGCTGTTCACCGATCTGTCGGTGGACTCCACCACCGGCCAGGTCACGCTGCGCGCAGAAGTCCCCAACCCCAAGGGCGAACTGCTGCCCGGCCTGTACCTGCGCGTGCGCATTGAGCAGGCCCAAGCTACCAACGCCATCACACTGCCCCAGCAGGCGGTCACGCGCACGCAGCAAGGCGACACCATCAGCGTAGTGTCCGACGACGGCAAGATTTCGCAGCGCACCATCAAGATCAGCGCCGCACAGAACAACCGCTGGGTGGTGCTCGACGGCCTGAAGGCTGGCGAGAAGGTCATGGTGGACGGCTTCCAGAAGCTGCAGATGCTGCCGCC
>SDXZ01000180.1 GCA_004210805.1 Acidovorax sp. | reverse complement strand
GCCCGTACCCCACCAGCACCACCTGCCTTGCAAGGTAGCGCCCGTCCGTGGTCATGGGAAGTTCCGCCAGCGGGTCGTCGCGTTGCTCCAGCCGCCGTGCGATTTCGGACCGGGCGCGCAACCAGGCTTGCAGCGGCGCAATCGCGTGAAACAGCATCGGGTTGAGCGCCATGGAGATCAGCGCGCCCGCCAGCACCAGGCTTGCGCCCTCCGGTGGCAGCAAGCCGAGTGACGAGCCAAGGGCCACGAGGATGAAGGAGAACTCGCCGATCTGCGCCAAGCTGGCCGACACAGTCAGCGCGGTGTTGAGTGGGTAGCGAAACGCCAGCACCAGCGCCGCCGCAGCCAGCGTCTTGCCCAGCATGATGATGGCCACCACCGCCAGCACCTGCACGGGCCGATCCCACAGCACGGCGGGGTTGAAGAGCATGCCGACCGACACAAAAAACAACACGGCAAACGCATCGCGCAGCGGCAGAGACTCCTGCGCGGCGCGGTGGCTGAACTCCGACTCCCGCATCACCATGCCCGCAAAGAACGCGCCCAGCGCAAACGAGACGCCAAAAAGCGCAGCGGACCCAAACGCAATCCCCACGGCCGCCGCCACGACGCACAGCGTGAACAACTCCCGCGAGCCCGTGCGTGCGACCTGCCACAGCACCCAGGGAAACAGCCGGCGGCCAACGACCAGCATCAGGACAACGAAGCCCCCCACCTGCAGCAGCGTCCAGCCCAAGGTCTGCCACAGTGCCAAGCCATCCACACCACCAGCTCCCGCCGAACCGCCTTCCCCGCCAAGCCAACCGGCCAATGGTGGCAACAACACCAGCACCAGCACCATCGCTAGGTCTTCCACCACCAGCCAGCCCACCGCAATGCGGCCGGTGTGGCTGTCGAGGATGCCGAGCGTTTCCAGAGCCCGGAGCAGCACCACGGTGCTGGCGACCGACAACGCCAGACCGAAGACCAGCGCGCCGCCGAGGCTCCAACCCCACCAGGTTGCCAGCCCCATGCCCATTGCGGTGGCTACGATCATTTGTACGACCGCTCCAGGCACGGCAATCTTGCGCACCGCCAGCAGATCGCCAAACGAGAAATGCAGACCCACGCCAAACATCAGCAGCATCACGCCGATTTCTGCGAGCTGGCTGGCCATGGCACCGTCCGCAACAAAACCGGGCGTGAAAGGCCCGATCACCACGCCTGCGAGCAGGTAGCCGACCAGCGCAGGCAGCCGAAGCCGCGTTGCCACAAAGCCCAACGCGAGTGCCAGCCCGAGCGCGGCGGCAATCGTGTGGATGAGCGTGAGGCTGTGGGTCATGGAGGATTTAGAGGCGGGCAGCAAGGTCAGGGGGATGCCCTCGTTATACCCGCATCGACCGCGCGCCCGATACGGCCGTGCCGCTTGCACTGGATATCGCCACGCCCCGCGTCAGCGCCGGGTTATCATTCGGGGCTGCGCAATCGCGCAGTCGCAGAGCGCCCCATACGCTCTCCAACAGCAAGTAGGCCTCTCTCGCCGAAAGCCCATCTGCCCGTAGCTCAACTGGATAGAGCAATAGCCTTCTAAGCTATAGGTCGGGGGTTCGAGTCCCTCCGGGCAGGCCAAGTCCCAATACTCCAAAGACATTTGCCCGCTCACGAAGCTGCTTTGTATTTCCTGAGGCGACTAAGAGCGGCGACTGTAGTGCTCAGCGCCCTGCTTCACTCAATCTCGCGCGCTGCCACAGAGTAGCGCCGCGAGTCTCACCGGTTGGGTTGTGGCACTGCCCCGTAATTGATGGCAATGGCCTGTAGTACGGCGCCGATCAAGGCCGCGTCTCCAGCGCTTTGTGGAACCACTTCCCGCACGATGTCGACCGCGTACTGCAGTTGCTCCTTCGCAAGGGCTGCCGACATAGCGTTGCCGCGTTTTTCACTAGGCGACGCATCGCGGATCACAAGACTCATTAAAAGCTCCATCAGGGTTGATGGCACAGTATGCGCTGTATGCCATGTTGCCGCGCCACAAGGTTCATGACGGCCTGCTCACGGCAAGGCCAAGGGCTATTCGCTGTGCGCGCAGGACTGCTCGCGTTCGCACCCCCCAAAACAAAAAAGCGCTGCAACAGATGTTGCAGCGCTTTTGATCTTGGGGTGGCTGATGGGGCTCGAACCCACGACAACAGGAATCACAATCCTGGACTCTACCAACTGAGCTACAGCCACCGTAGCTTTGCATTATAGCTCGATATTTTCATACCGAACCCACTGAGTTCAATTTTCTGCAGCAACCTGCGGAGCGGATGACGGACGGGGCGCCTTGATCTCGGCCTTGAAGCGCTTCTTGAGCGTTTCGTAGTAGGCCTGGCCTTCTGCGGAAGCCCACCACTGCATATACTGCTGGCGCTCTTGCTGCGCGCGCTGCGCATCGGGGGCTTGGCGCGGGACCACACGGTTGACCTTGACCACTGCGTAACCTTCGGCGCCGAGATCGGTGCCGGTCCAGGCCGGCAAGGCGTCCGTCGGCGCATAGAGCGCGGCATCAATCAGGCCACGCGGCAGGTTCTGCGTCTGTTCGCGCGAGACCTGGACAGCAGCGCCCAGGCCGGTCGCACTGGCTGGAGCAGCCTTCCACGCGGCCAGCTTGGCCTCGCCCTCTTTGCGGGCAAACTCCGACGTTTTCTGAGCAAGGTAAAGCTCGCGCACGCGGGCACGCACTTCTTCCAGCGGCAAGGTTTTTGCAGCGGTGTACTCCACCACACGGCCGGCCGCCATCTGGTTGGGGCCCACTTCCACGGCTTCAGTGTTGCGCTTGTTCTGCAGCGAGTCCGACGAGAACAGCGCTTCCAGGAACTTGGCATTGCCCAGCGGGCCGGGCGCGCCGGGCACTGGAGCGCGGGTGATACCCGACGCAGTTTGCACCTTGAGCTTGAGTTTTTCGGCCACGGGCTTGAGGCTGTCGGCCTGTTCGTAGACGCTGTTGGTGAACGTCTCGGCCACCTCTGCAAACTTGCGCTGTGCCTGCTGCTGCTTGAGCTCTGCCTCCATCTTGGGGCGCAGTTCTTCAAACGAAGGTTGGCGTGGCGTCTTGATGTCGGTCAGCTGGATGATGTGATACCCGAAGTCGCTTTCCACCACATCGCTGATTTCGCCCTTCTTGAGCGCAAAAGCAGCCTCTTCAAACGGCTTGACCATCGCACCCCGTGCGAAGAAATTGAGGTCGCCGCCGGCTGCCCCCGAGCCCTTGTCGTCCGAGTTCTTCTTGGCCACGTCCGCAAATGTTGCGGGCGCCTTGCGCACTTGGGCCAGGAGTTCGGTCGCGCGGGCCTTGGCCTTCTCTCGGTCGGCCGAAGACGCATCCTTGGGGGCGTTGATCAGAATGTGACTGGCGCGGCGCTCTTCCTTGTCGGCCATGCGGGCGAGGTTTTCCTTGTAGTACGTACGCACGTCGTCTTCGTTGAGCGTGATGCCCGCGCGCACGCTGTCCAGGTCCAGCACCACATACTCCACTGTTGCCTGCTCACGTTGCTGGAACTGCGCAGGATGGGCCTTGTAGTAAGTCTCCAGGTCCGCTTCAGTCGGTGTCACCTTGGCCGCGTAGTCAGTGGACTTGAAACGAACCACCTGAATTTCACGCTGCTCGTAGAGCGGATCCAGCGCAAGCTTGACCTGTGCGCCCGTCCCAAACACCGAACCCATCACGCCGCCAAGCACCTGGCTCACCGAAAGGTCGCGGCGCACGTTGGCTTCGAAACCTTCGGGCGTGAGGCCCTGGGTCCCCACGAGAGCGCGGTATGCCTCGGCGTCCAAGGTGCCATCGGCGCGCTTGAGCCCTGCAATTGCCGGAATCTCTTGAAGACTGCGGGCCAGCCGGGCGTCGCTGGTTACCAAGTGCATGTCTTTGGCCGCGGCGGCCAGAACGCGGTCACGCACCAACCGTTCCAGCGTGGCGTAGCGGGCCTGTGGCGAGTCGAGAAGCTTGGGATCGACCGAAGGAGACTGCGCGCGGATGCGGTCCGTCTCTGTGCGATGCGCATTGTCCCAGTCCGTCTGATTGATCTTATGGCCGTCGACACGGGCGACCACAGGACTCTTCTCGGAGAAGTAGTTGCTGTCGATGCCCACCAGCACAAACGATGGAATGATCAGCAAGAACAATAAGATCATCACGATCTTGGAGTGCTTGCGGATGGATTCAAACATGGTCGATCTTTCAGAATACAAAAACAAAAGGCGAACTCGCGTTCGCCTTTGTTCGGTGGTGGTGGGTCCTGACGGTCTCGAACCGCCGACCTACTCCGTGTAAAGGAGCCGCTCTACCAACTGAGCTAAGGACCCCGCCTAAAACTGAGTCTCAGTTCAAAGCATCTTTCAATGCCTTGCCTGGACGGAACTTCGGAACTTTAGCAGCTTTGATTTTAATCGTATCGCCGGTACGGGGATTGCGGCCCGTGCGGGCTGCGCGCTTGCCGACGGCAAAGGTACCAAAACCGACGAGCGACACGGTGCCGCCCTTCTTCAGAGTCTTCTTGACAGCCTCGATCGTGGATTCCAGGGCACGCGCAGCAGCGGCCTTGGAGATGTCGGCGTTGGTAGCGATGTGCTCGATCAATTCGGTTTTGTTCACAAGAAGCCTCTCGGGAAAAGCGTTGATGGAATGTCTCGTGGATATCTGGTCTTCACACGTCATAAAGCACAGCCGGAGGCTGGCAACAAAATAGACGGGGGAATGACTGGCATACACAGCAGTGGCTGCTGCATCAGATTAAAGCCATCGAGTTTCCGGGTGTCAATACAACACGCTGTTTTGCAGCAGCGTTGCACCGAATTCTAGTCGTATTTCACGGCGCGACAGGGCTTGCAGAGCGTTTTTGTCTCATACGCACCGTATGGGCAGGATTCCGTATTGACACCCCAGTTCTGACAAGGCACGCGAGGCAATCGGAGTTCCAATAGCGCGTGCGCGGCAAGGGCCGGTGCGCCATCCAAACTGCTTACAACAGATATCTAAAAGCCCAGCGCTAGCGGATGCATAGCAGTAAGCGCACGGCCGGCCAGCGCGAGCGCCCGCGGCACTCCCCCCGCTTACTTCACCCGCGCACGGATTTCAGGCAAGGCCTTTTGCAGGTAGTACACCATCGACCACACAGTCAACACCGCCGAGGCCCAAATCAGCCAGGTCCCCCACACGCCCGTGTCGATCACGCCGAACAAGCGGGCGTCGTACAGCAGAAAGGGGATGGCCACCATCTGCACCGTGGTCTTGACCTTGCCGATCATGTGCACGGCGACGCTCTTGCTGGCACCGATCTGCGCCATCCACTCGCGCAGGGCTGAGATCGCGATCTCGCGCCCGATGATGATCAGCGCCACGAACACATCGGCGCGCTGCAAGTGCACCAGCACCAGCAGCGAGGCGCATACAAGGAACTTGTCCGCCACTGGATCAAGAAACGCGCCAAAGGACGACGTCTGGTTGAGCTTGCGGGCCAGGTAGCCATCGAGCCAGTCGGTAGCCGCGAACACCACGAACATCACCGTAGCGATGAGGTTGCGGGTCGCCGGGTCCAGCGGCGCGTAGAACACCCCCACGATCAAAGGTATCGCGACGATGCGCGTCCAAGTCATCAGTGTGGGGATAGTCCAGAACATGGCGGCGATTGTGTCACGCCGCGGCGCACTGGCTGCCGGTCTGTGGCACGAACGCTCCCCAACATGGGCATGCGGCCTTGCCCTGGAAAATCCCGTGCGCAACCACCGCCTCAGCGCAACGCACGGTAGATCTCCTCCGCGAGCTCGCGTGAAATGCCCTCCACCGTCGTCAGGTCTTCCACGCTGGCGGACGCCACGCCGCGCACCCCGCCAAAGCGCTGCAGCAACCGCGCGCGCTTCTTGGGGCCCACGCCCGGGATTTCCTCCAGCTGTCCCCCACCGATGCGGACCTTCGCCCGCGCAGCCCGCATGCCGGTGATCGCAAAGCGATGGGCTTCATCACGAATCTGCGCGACCAGCATCAGGGCTGCAGAGTCCTTGCCCAGGTACACCTTCTCGCGCCCGTCGGCAAATACCAGTTCTTCGAGCCCCACCTTGCGTCCCTCGCCTTTTTCAACGCCCACGATGCGGGTGAGGTCGAGCCCAAGTGCCGTGAAGACCTCACGCGCCACCCCCACCTGCCCCTTGCCACCGTCGATCAGCACCAGGTCGGGCAGGCGCGCCACCCCCTTGGGCTTGACGGCCCCGGCGGAGGCTTCGGTGTCCGGCGGCGGGGCGGCGGCAAAGTCGATGCCACCGGCCTCGCGCGCGGCCTCCACCACCTTGCTATAGCGGCGCGTGAGCACCTGGCGCATGGCGGCGTAGTCGTCACCGCCGGTGATGCCTTCGATCTTGTAGCGGCGGTACTCGCTGCTCTGCATCTTGTGGTGGTGGAACACCACACACGACGCCTGCGTGGATTCGCCCGCCGTGTGCGAGATGTCGAAACACTCGATGGTGAGCTGGTCAAGGTCCTCGGGCGCCAAGTCCAGCGCTTCGGCCAGCGCACGCGTGCGGGCTTGCTGCGAACCTTCTTCTGCCAGCAGCCGGGCCAGCTGCAGGCTGGCGTTTTTTTGGGCCATGTCCAGCCAGGCGCGGCGCTGCTCCCGCGGCTGGTGCACCGCCGTCACGCGCAGGCCCGACTGCACGGTGAGCGCCTCCATCAACGCCTTGTTCACCGGCTCGCTCGTCACCAGCAGGGGTGGCACCGGCACGCCGATGTAGTGCTGGGCGATGAAGGCTTCCAGCACCAGGACCTCCACCGGCCGCGCGGGTGCGGCCACTTCCTCGGCACCTTCGCCCTCCTCTTCAAACACGGCTGCCGCATCTTCGACATGCACCGGAAAATACGGCCGGTCGCCCAGGTGGCGGCCGCCGCGCACCATGGCCAGGTTTACGCAGGCGCGGCCCCCCTGCACACGCACCGCGAGGATGTCGACGTCCTTGTCGTCCGCGATCTCGATGGACTGCTGGTGCAGCACGCGCGACAGCGCCTGGATCTGGTTGCGCACATCGGCAGCCTGCTCAAACTCAAGTTTTTCGGAGTGCGCCATCATCCGCGTCTCCATGGCCTGTAGCACCTCCTTGGTATCGCCGCGCAGCAGGGCTTCGGCGTGCTGCACATCCGAGGCATAGGCCTCGGGCGAGACCAGGTCGACGCAGGGCCCCGTGCAGCGCTTGATCTGGTACAGCAGGCACGGCCGTGTGCGGTTGGCAAATACCGTGTCCTCGCAGGTGCGCAGCCTGAAGACTTTTTGCAGCAGCTGGATAGTTTCCTTCACCGCCCAGGCGCTGGGGTACGGCCCGAAGTAGCGGTGCTTCTTGTCGACCGAGCCGCGGTAGTACGCCATGCGCGGAAATACCTGCCCCGGCGCATCGCCGCGTGCAGCCCCGCCGGGCACGCCGGTGATCTTGAGATAGGGATAACTCTTGTCGTCCCGGAACAGGATGTTGAACTTGGGGTTCAGCGTCTTGATGAGGTTGTTTTCCAGCAGCAGCGCCTCGGCCTCAGAGCGCACCACGGTGGTCTCCATGCGCGTGATCTTGCTGACCATGTGGCCGATGCGTGTGCCGCCATGGTTCTTGGTGAAGTAGCTCGAAACGCGGCGCTTGAGGTGCCGCGCCTTGCCTACGTACAGCAGCGCGCCCTGGGCGTCGAAATAGCGATAAACACCGGGCAGCGCGGGGAGCGCAGCCACTTGCGCCAGCAGTTCTTCGGAATGCACATCAGACATGGGCCGTATTGTGGCGGCTCCGGGGCGCCACCTGCTTGCGGGTATGGAGGCATGGCGCAGGCGCTCCACCGTGCCAGGCCTTGCTCACACCATGCAACCGATTGCTATCAATTAAATAGCTATTAACGCTTATAAATAAAGCGCTAGGGCCATATTTCCATTCAAATTACTCAGCCTCGATCTTCGACGTCTTCACCACGCTGGCCCAGCCCGCCAGGTCGGCCTTCACCTTGTCGCCCAGTTGCTGCGGACTCTGGTAGTCGGCCGTGGCGCCCTGCTCCTGCGCCTTTTGCTTGAACGCAGCGCTCTGCACCACGGTGCGGATGTCGGCCGCGAGCTTGTCGACCAAGGGCTTGGGCACGGCAGCGGGCACGAACACCGCAAACCAAGAGGTGGCGTCCACCTTCGGGTAACCCGCTTCGGCGGTGGTGGGCACATCGGGCAGGCTGGGCAGGCGCTCCTTGCCGGTGACGGCCAGCACACGCAGCTTGCCGCCGGCGATGTGCGGCATGAACGGCGGCGCGGTGCCGAAGGTCAGGTCCACCTGGCCGCCCAGCAGGTCCTGCAACGCGGGGCCGGTGCCCTTGTAGGGCACGTGGACCATCTTGATTCCGCCCTGCTGCTCCAGCATGGCACCGGTCACGTGCTGCAGCGACCCGTTGCCCGACGACGCGTAGTTGAGCTTACCCGGGTTGGCCTTGGCATAGGCCACCAGTTCGGCCAGCGTCTTCACGGGCAGGTCGTTGCGCACCACGATGATCTGCGGGGCCGAGATGACGTTGGCCACCGGCTGAAAGTCGCCCTGTTCCCACTGCTTTTGTTTGGTGAGGTGGGGCGAGATGACGTGGTAGCCCGAGTACTGCATCAGCAGCGTGTAGCCGTCGGCCTCGGCGCGCTTGACAGCCGCAGCGGCGATGCTGCCATTGCCGCCGCCCTTGTTGTCCACCACCACAGACTGCCCCAGCACGGGCGTGAGCGCCTGGGCCAGCATGCGGGCCGACAGGTCGGTGGTGCCACCGGCGGCGGTGGGCACCACCATCGTGACGGGCTTGCTGGGGTAGGCCCCCTGGGCCCAAGCAGAAGAAGACGCACCGAGCGCCAAGATGGCCAGGGTGGTGGCGCCCAGGGCGGCCAGTGCCGTGAAAGGCCTGCGAGAGAAGGTGGTCATAAAGGTTTTGTCTCCGTTGTTGTGACT
>SDXZ01000179.1 GCA_004210805.1 Acidovorax sp. | reverse complement strand
TGGGCCGTGGCCACCTGGCCGGCGCGCGGCACCATCGCCGTGCTGGCAATGGGTTTTGTCGCGCAGGTGGGCGACGGCTACCGCGTGCTGGCCACGCCCGCCTGGGCCGTGTGGCCGGTGGTGCTGGCTCTGCATGTGTGGATGCTGCGCCAGACCGACCGCCTGCAGGCGGCGGCTGCTGGGGACGGCAAGCCCGCAGCGCGCATGTCGGCCTTCGGCTGGTTCCATGCCGCCACCGCGTGGCTGGTGACCTTTCTGCTGGCCGACTGCCTGTGGTCCGGCATCGGCAAGGCCGAGCTGTGGCGTACCTCGTGGGCCGGCGTGGTCATGCTGGTCAGCGCCATTGCGGTGCTGATGGCGCTGGCGCTGTGGGCCGGCCGCGGCAACCGGCCTGCGGCGCGCGCAGCGCTGCCCTGGCCGCTGAACCCGCATGCCGAGGCCTACTACTGGCTGGCGGCGCTGCCGCTGGCGGTGCTGGTGTTCTGGGGCTCGCTGCTGGCGGCTGTGCACTCGTCGGGCCACACTGCGCCGCTGCCCTACATCCCGCTGCTCAACCCCACCGACCTGACCTTGGCGCTCGCGCTGGGCAGCCTGGTGTTCTGGCGGCGGGTGCTGGTGTCGGCGCTACCGCCGCCGGCCAAGGCAGGTTGGGTCACCGGCCGCCATGCGCTGGTGGCGCTGGCCCTCTTGGTGTTCATCGCGATCAACACGGTGTGGTTGCGCGTGGCCCACCACTTCTTCGGCGTGCGCTGGGATGCGTCGGCGCTGTTCGACAGCTTTGTCGTGCAGACTGGCTACGCCATCCTGTGGACGCTGCTGGCGCTCAGCATGATGGTGCTGGCGCACCGCCGCGCGCAGCGGCCGCTGTGGCTGGTGGGCGCGGGCCTGCTGGGGCTGGTGGTCGTCAAGCTGCTGCTGATCGATCTGTCCAACGCCGGTGGTGCCGAACGCATCATTGCGTTCATCGCGGTGGGCGTGCTGATGCTGGTGGTGGGCTACTTCGCGCCGCTGCCGCCCAAGGCGGCGCCCCGTGCGGTACCTGACGCTCCGCCGGCCTCACCTGCGGCGCCCGTGGCACCTGTGCAAGAGGAATTACTGCCATGAAATCTGTCCGTCACCACCTGCCGCGGCCCGTAGCCGCATGGCTGGCCGCTGCCGCACTGACCCTGTCCGTTGGCGGTGCCCACGCAGCGGCCGATGCCAACAGCCCGGCCGCCTACGCCATCCGCATCCCTGTCACGCTGGCGGCCGATGCGCCGCTGCAGCGCATTCTGCTGCCCGCCGAGGTGCTGGTGCGCCTGCAGCACCCGGGCTATGCCGACGTGCGGCTCTTCAACGGCGCAGGCCAGCCCGTGCCCATGGGGCTGGCTGGCGTGGCGGCGGCCAGCGCGCAAGAGGAATCGGTGGTGTTGCCGGCCTATCCCATCCTGGGAGGACCCGGCACGTCAGGGCAGGCCGGGCTGGAAGGCCTGTCGCTGCGCATCGAGGAGCAACAAGGCCGGCGCGTGGTGCAGATCGACACCACCGGTACGCCAGGCACAGCAGGCCCTGCCGGCGCGCAAACCATCCGAGGCGCGCTGCTCGATGCGCGCGGTCTCCAGCTGCCCGTGGCCCGCATGGCGCTGGACGCTGATCTGCCCGCCGGCCAGCCGGTGACCTTCACGGTGCAGGCCAGCCGCGACCTGAAGAACTGGCAGTTGCTGGCAGAGACAGTGCTGTACCGCGCCGACGCTGCGGCGACGGCCCCGCCTTCTGCGGCACCGGGCCGGCTGGGCAATGAACAGATCGACCTGCAACGGGCGGACCTGAAAGACCACTACCTGCGCGTGACCTGGGGCGATGCCGCTGTGACATTCCGAGGCGCCACGCTGGTCACCTCGCGCGGCGCGGGCCCGCGCGAGCGCGTCAGCGCCAGCATGGCGGTACCACCACTGGGCAACAACCCGCGGGAGCTGGTGTTCGCCCTGCCGTTTGCCACACCGGTCGCTGCGCTCAAGATCACGCCGCAGGGCAGCAACGTGCTGGTGCCAGTGCGCGTGCTGGGCCGCAACCACCGCGAACAGCCCTGGTCCCACCTGGCCAGCGCCACGGTCTACCGGATGGCCACTGGCGGCAAGGAGCAGACCAACGGCCCGGTCGATCTGGGCGGTGCCTCGGTGCGCGAGATCAAGATCGAGGCCGACGCCCGGTCGGCCGGCTTTGCCGCCGCGCCCGACATCGCGCTGCAGTTCGAGCCGGCGCAACTGGTCTTCCTGGCCAGCGGGCAGGGCCCCTTCACCCTGGCGGCCGGCTTGCCCGGCGCCAGTGCGGCGGCGAGCGCGTTCCTGCCCTTGGCGAGCCTGGTGCCAGGCTACCAGCCCCAGCAGGAGAACACCCTGCCCCTGGCGCTGGCCGATGTGGCCCGGGCCGACATCACCGGCGGAACACCAGCGGGAGGCCCGCTGGTGGCCGCCGCCGCAGCCAGCGACGGCCTGTCCACGCGCAGCTGGGTGTTGTGGGCGGTGCTGCTGGCAGGTGTTGCGGCGCTGGGGCTCATGGCCTGGTTGCTGATGCGCCAGACGAAGCCGGTAAGCCAGGCGCCGGCTTCGCCGCCCGATGCGGGGTGATGCTGCATCCCGGCTTTTGCGCGGCTCGATCGACGGCCTGTTGGACGCCCTGGGCTAGTAGAGTCCGGACGCCGGACGCCAGCATCCGGTGACCGTGCCCGTGGGAGCCCAGCAAGCAGGTGGCTATTCTTTCCTCTACGCACCCTGCCGCTCCAACCGTCGCACAATGTGCAGACATGCCACCTTTGCCGTCCCACGAAAGCACGCGCAGCGTTGCGCCCCCGCCCCCTCCTGAACTGACCCCTGCGGCCGATGCTGCGGCGCGCGGGCCGACCGCCGGCGCAGACGCCGCCGCAGACCGCGCCGCGCTCGCGCAGGGCACCGAAGAATCGGTCGCCGCGCAGCTCGACGAAAGCGCGGCGCAGCTGAAGCAGGCCGCATCGCTCTCACCGTTTGCCCCCCTTTCAGTGCCGGTGTTCCGCATGCTGTGGCTGACCTGGGTGGCGGCCAACACCTGCATGTGGATGAACGATGTGGCGGCCGCGTGGCTCATGACCACGCTCACCAGCTCGCCCATCCTCGTGGCGCTGGTGCAGTCAGCCTCCACCCTTCCCGTCTTCCTGCTGGGCTTGCCCAGCGGTGCGCTGGCCGACATCCTGGACCGGCGGCGCTACTTCATCGCCACGCAGTTCTGGGTGGCGGCCGTGGCGCTGGTGCTGTGTGGGTTCATCCTGGCCGGCGGCATGACGGCGCCACTGCTGCTGGCGCTCACGTTTGCCAACGGCATTGGCCTGGCGATGCGCTGGCCAGTGTTCGCGGCCATCGTGCCCGAGCTGGTCAGCCGCCCGCAGCTGCCCGCGGCGCTGGCCCTCAACGGCGTGGCCATGAATGCATCGCGCATCATCGGCCCGCTGCTGGCTGGCGCCATCATCGCCAGCGCCGGCAGCGCCTGGGTGTTCGTGCTCAACGCCGTGCTGTCGGTCCTCTCGGGCCTGGTCATCATGCGCTGGAAGCGCACCCACGTGCCCAGCCCGCTGGGCCGCGAAAAGCTGCCCAGCGCCATGCGCGTGGGCGTGCAGTTTGTGCGCCAGTCGCCGCGCATGCGCGCCGTGCTGTGGCGCATCTCCATCTTCTTCTTGCACGCCACCGCGCTGCTGGCACTGCTGCCGCTGCTGGCGCGCGGCCTGGAAGGCGGCGGTGCGGGCACCTTCACGCTGCTGCTTGCGTCGATGGGCGCGGGCGCCATCACCGCCGCCATGTTTTTGCCGCGGCTGCGCCAGGCCATGGCGCGCGATGTGCTGGTGATGCGCGGCACCATGCTGCAAGCCGCTGCCACCGGCGTGATGGCCGTGGCGCCCAATGTCTACGTGGCCGTGCCCGCGATGTTTGTGGCCGGCATGGCGTGGATCACCACGGCCAATTCATTGAGCGTATCGGCCCAGCTCGCCTTGCCCAACTGGGTGCGCGCGCGCGGCATGTCGATCTACCAGATGGCCATCATGGGCGCCACGGCGTTTGGCGCCGCCGTGTGGGGCCAGGTGGCCACGGTGAGCGACGTGCACATCAGCCTCGGCATCGCCGCCGGTACCGGCGTGGTGGCCATGGCGCTGGTGCAGCGCCTAGTGGCCGACCGCAGCCTGGAGGAGGACCTGAGCCCCTCGAGCGCCTTCACGGCCCCCGTGGCCGACGTGCCGCCGGGCTCGGGGCATGTGGTGATCACGATCGAATATTTCATCGACCCGGCCCGCGCCGCCGAATTTCGCGCCGCCATGCAGGAAAGCCGCCGCAGCCGTCTGCGCCAGGGTGCCCTGGGCTGGCAGCTGCTGCACGACATCGGCCAGCCCGCGCGGTATGTGGAGCGGATCGAGGATGAGTCGTGGACGGAGCACCTGCGCCGATTTGACCGCGTGACGGCTTCGGACGTGGCCCTGCGGGACCGCAAGCTGGCGTTCCATGTGGGGGATGCGCCGCCGCAGGTGACGCGGTGGACGGTGGAGTCGTGAAGGCCCGGGGCCCCCTGCACTGCGGCTGAATCACAATACCCACCCTGCGCGGCACGGCCCCGGCAGGTAGGCCCGCTTCTCTATCCCAACGATTTCGACCATGTCCGCTTCCGACGAAGATTTCATGCGCCTTGCCCTGGCGGAGGGCTGCAAAGCCTTGCCGGCCTGTCTGCCCAACCCGCCCGTGGGCTGTGTGTTCGTGAAGGATGGGGCCGTGATGGCGAGCGGGTTCACCCAGCCGCCCGGCCAGCACCACGCCGAGGCGATGGCGCTGTCTCAGTGGCCTGGCGACCTGGCCGGTGTGACGGCCTATGTCACGCTGGAGCCGTGCTCCTTCCATGGCCGCACGCCGTCGTGTGCGAAGGCGCTGGTGGCGCGTGGAATCCAGCGCGTGGTGGTGGCCATGCTCGACCCCGACCCGCGCAACGCAGGCGCCGGAATTGACATCCTGAAGGCCGCGGGCGTCGAGGTGTCGGTGGGTGTTTTGGAAAGCAGCGCAGTGGCCGACATGGGCGTGTACCTGGCGCTGAGCACGAACGCCACCGCCCAGGGAGGCGCGGCATGAAGCGCATCATGCCCACCTTGTTGCTGTGCCTGGCCGCTGCCGCGCCGTGCGGCCACGCCGCCAACACTCCCAATGCCGTGAGCGCTGCGAGGGCTTCCAGCGCCGCCAGCTCACCAAGCGCCCCCAGCGCCGACGCTGGCCTGCTCGGGTGCTGGCGTGCCGCCAAGATCGTTCTGTACGTGCAGGACGGCACCCAGGCCGAGGACACCTCGGGCCGTTGCACGCTGCAGTTCAAGCAGACCCTGTTCGAGTCCACCTGCAAGACCTCCACCGGCACGTCCACCACCGTGTACCGTTACCAGGTCGTGCGGCCCCGGGTGTACGCGGCCACCATGGCGAGCAGCACGTTCAAGACGGACATGATCGGTTCGACGCGCGAGTACGAATACCGCATCGACGGCGACCAGCTGCGCACCGTGAGCGTGCCGCCCGCCAAGCCGCCCGAGCCCCCGGCGGTGGCGGCCCCCCGGGTGGAGACCGAAGCGGCCAGGACGCCATGCCTTTGAATGGCACGAATGCTACTGAATTGATAGCTATTGGCGCTTGAATAGCAAGCGCTAGGGATTCTCTGCACGAATCTAGCGGCAAGTGGGCGCTGTGGATCGGGAGGGGCTGCAAGGCGCAAAACGCAGCAATAGCCGCAGCTATTGCGAGTATTTGCAACGCCGCAGACCGCCCCAAACCGCAGATGCACACGGCGCGATGATTCGTGCAGAGGGTCCCTAGGGGCCCGAAAGACTTGGATTTTCAGGTCGTGTGGACCGCCGGAGCCGTGGCGGTTGCGCCGCCGCCCGCGGCCACAAAGCTGCGCCGCAGGATCCCCATCAGCATCGTCCGGAGCACCCCCTGCACCGCGCCATCGCCAGCCCCGCTTTTCAGCGCGGCGGCCAGGTCGTCGCTGTGGGCGGCCACGGTGCCGGTGACCTCGGCGCGCCAGCGGGTGGCCAGGTCCGCCGCGTTGCCCGGTGGCACGCGCTGCTGGTGGGCGATGACCAGGTAGTGCGTGCAGGCCGCCTCGGCCGCGTGGCGCAGCAGGTCGTCGCCGTCGCCCTTTTTCTGGAGCGAGCGCAGCGCCCACGCCGTGGTGCCGCCCAGCAGCGCGCCCAGGGCCGTGCCCGCGCCCAGGGTGAGTCCGCCCGTCCCGATATCGATCAGCGCGCCCGCCTTGGCCCCGGCCGCGGCGCCCGCAGCCGCGCCTGCAGAAGTGCCCACGGCCAGGGCTGTTCTGTCGGCCCGACGGAGTGTTGGCAAGGTCGATGTTTCGCGCTGCGGTGCGGCATCTCGCAAAGCTGGCGCGGGCGGCTGGCCGTGCAGCGCGCGCAGTGCGGCATCCAACCCCTGCACCTGCTCGGCGTACTGGGCTGCCGCATCGCCGCCGGGGCCCAGATGCACACAGGCGCGCAAATGCTGCGCCAGCGCCCGCAGCGATTGGCCAAAGCGCAGTTCATTGCGTTCCACCCAGGCCGCGCGCAGCCGGGCGAGGGCGTGGCGTTGCGTGGGCAGCGCGGTGCTGAGCTGGTCGAACAGCGCGGGCTCCAGCATCCAGCTCGCGCCAAAGTCGTCCCAGCGCAGCGCAAGCAGGGGCGCGGCGTGCCACGCGGGCGGCAGGGCTTCGCCGGTCCACGCCAGCACCGCGTCCACCGGCTGGCTGGTATCGGCAAAGGCAAATTGCAGGCGGTCGCCCTGCGCGGTCTGTATTGCGGCGCCCTGCAGTACCTCGGCCTCTGGGCCGTGCAGGCCGATGAGGAGGTCACCCGGCAGTGCGGCGCGCAGCCCGGCGAAGGCCGCGTCTTCCGGGTCGATGTGGCCTTGCCAGCGCGCCTCGCGCCAGCGTGCCCAGGCGGCCAGGGCGAGGCGGGGCAGCATCACCACCAGCGCGAGCAGGCCCACGTACATCCACACCCAGCGCCCGCCTGCGCCGCCCTCGCCGGCAAAGTTCTGCGTGGCCGCGATCTCTTGTAGCGTGAAGGGCGCCAGGCCCCCCAGCGTGGTCAATGGCCAGAACAGCACCGATACGAGGGCGTGCACCTGCGCGGCGTCGAGGAAAGTGCTCTCCCACCCAAACTGGTAGCGCACCACCAGCCCGCGCAGCAGCAGCGACAGCGCAATGCCCGCGCCCCAGGCCGCCGCACAAAGGTGCAGCACGCGCGCGCCGCGCTCGGCCAGCAGGTCAGCGGCGTGGGCCCACCAGCGCGCACCAAAGTTCGCCGCGATGCGCGCGCCGAGCCCGCGCCCCCGGCCGGGCCGATGGAGATGGCGCAGGCCCTGCAGCCACGCCGCGCGGGTGGGCGGGCGCCAGATCTGCCAGGCGATCAACAGGTACACGGCCAGATTCCACGCCAGCACGATCAAGAGCGGCGGCGAGAGCAGATCCACCCGGTGGGCGTTGGCAATGCGGTCGGTGGCCAGCCCCAACAGCAGGGCCAGCAGCGGCAGGCCGCGCGCCGACCAGCGCCACCACGCGCCGGGCTGGCGCAGTGCGGCCACGGTGGTATCCCGCCCGCTGGCGCGCTCGGCGATGGTATGTGCGCGCTCCAGCACCACATCGGCTGCGCCCACACGCTGTGCGCCGCGCTGGCGGGCGGCGGCCACGGCGCTGCGCGTGGCCTCGGCCCACTCGGTCTGGCTGACCAGGGTGCGCGCCGTGTCCACGTGCTCGACGGCCTGGGCGAGCAGCACGGTGCGCAACTGGGGCTCGGTCACGCGCATGGATGCTCCTGATTTAATAGCTATTAGCGCTTGATGATCAAGCGCTGGAGGCCATTTTGATCATTATTTTGGCCACAGCACCCACAGCCGCAGGTTCTGCTTGAGCCGCCCGGCAATGTCGCCCGCCTCGGGGCCCCAGCCGGTAAAGAAGTCCGCGCGCACCGCGCCCAGGATGGCGCTGCCGGTGTCCTGTGCCAGCACCATGCGGTTGAGCTGCACCTGCGGCCCGCTGGAGGCCAGCCACACGGGCGTGCCGTAGGGAATGCTCTGGCGGTCTACCGCGATGGAGCGGCCGGGGGTGAGCGGCACGCCCTGCGCGCCCCGCGGGCCAAAGCCGGCGTCGAGCGGGCTCAGGGCCTCTTCGCGGAAGAACACATACCGCGGGTTGGTCCACATCAGCTCGTTGGTGCGCTGCGGGTTGGCCGCCAGCCAGGCGCGGATGCCGGGCCAGGTGGCGTCGCGGGTGTAGCCCTGGTCGAGCAGCCAGCGCCCGATGCTGCCGTAGGGCTGGTCGTTGGTGCCGGCGTAGGCCACGCGCACCAGCGTCACCGTGCCGTCCGGCTCGGTGATGCGCAGCCGGCCCGAGCCCTGGATGTGCAGCACCATCGATTCGACCGGGTCGCGCAGCCAGGCAATCGCCCGGCCGGCCAGCGCAGCCTGGGCTTCGGGCAGGGTGTCGATCTGCTGGCGCGTGTACCAGGGCTTGCGCGCGCCCAGGGTGGCGGGCACGCGGTAAATGGGCACGGTGTAGCCGTTGCCGGGCTGGCGGGCGCCTTCCATCATCGGCTCGTAGTAGGCGGTGAGCAGCCCGTCCGCATTGCCATCGTGCGCCTCGACGCGGTAGGGCTGCAGCCGCGCAATGAGCCAGGCGCGCTGCTCTTCGCCGGTGGCGATGCTCAGCTGGCGCACTTCGCCACACAGCGCGGTAAAGGGGGGCGCGGGCCGCTCGCAGCTTTTGATCCAGGCGTTCCAGGCCTCGTGCAGGGCGTCCTCGGTAAAGCCCGGCAACTCGGCCCAGCGCACGGGCACCCAGCGGCTCTTGGCCTGGGCCAACGGTGGGGGCAGCGGACCGGTGTCGCCGGGCAATACCACCGCGCCGGGTGACGGCAGCGGCGCCGGGATGGCCGGGGGG
>SDXZ01000178.1 GCA_004210805.1 Acidovorax sp. | reverse complement strand
AGCAGCATGCGTTCGTGGCCGTCGAGTTCGATCTCGATGGTCTGCATGTAGGGCTTGGCGTCCTTGTCCGGGTCGTAGCGGTAGATTTGAAAGGTGCGCTTCATGTGGTTCTCTCGTGAGGCTGCTGAATCAGAACGTACGGACCTTGGGAGGCACGCTGTCCACCGTCAGGGGCTTGAGGTTGACCGGCTTGTAGGTCAGGCTGTTGTTCGCGCTGTGCCACAGGGTGTGCTTCATCCACTCCTTGTCGTTGCGGCCCAGCGGGAACTCGGCGTGGTCGGCAGGGTGCTCGTAGTCGTACACCGTGTGCGCGCCGCGGCATTCCTTGCGGGCAGCGGCCGACGTCATCGTGGCCTGGGCCACTTCGATGAGGTTGTCGACTTCCAGTGCTTCCATGCGGGCCGTGTTCCAGACCTTGGACTTGTCCTTGAGCGTCACAGCGCCCACGCGTTCGCGGATGGCGTTGATCTTGACCGTGCCTTCGTCCATGCTGGCCTGCGTGCGGAACACGCCGGCGTGCAGTTGCATGCTGGAGCGGATGTCGTTGGCCACGTCCTGCGCGTAGGTGCCTTCGTTGGAATCCTGCAGCTGGTTCAGGCGCGCCAGGGTGCGCTCTGCACCGTCGGCGGGCACTGCCAGGTGTTCACCCGAGCCCTTGACGAAGTTGACGATGTGTTTGCCAGCCGACTTGCCGAAGACCAGCAGGTCCAGCAGCGAGTTGGTGCCCAGGCGGTTGGCGCCATGCACCGACACGCACGAGCATTCGCCCACAGCGTAGAGGCCGTTGACGATTTGGTTCTGCTGGCCGTCGTGCACGACTACCTGGCCGTTGATGTTGGTCGGAATGCCACCCATCTGGTAGTGGATGGTGGGCACCACGGGGATCGGCTCCTTGGTGATGTCCACGTTGGCAAAGTTGTGGCCGATTTCTTCCACCGATGGCAGGCGCTTCCTGATGGTGTCCGCGCCCAGGTGGTCGAGCTTCATCAGGATGTAGTCCTTGTTCGGACCACAGCCACGGCCTTCCTTGATTTCCTGGTCCATCGAACGCGACACAAAGTCGCGCGGTGCCAGGTCCTTCAGGGTGGGCGCATAGCGCTCCATGAAGCGCTCGCCATTGCTGTTGAGCAAGATGGCGCCTTCGCCGCGGCAGCCTTCGGTCAGCAGCACGCCCGCGCCGGCCACGCCGGTGGGGTGGAACTGCCAGAACTCCATGTCCTGCAACGGGATGCCAGCGCGTGCCGCCATGCCCAGGCCGTCGCCGGTGTTGATGAAGGCATTGGTCGATGCCGCAAAGATGCGGCCCGCGCCGCCGGTGGCCAGCAGAACGGCCTTGGCGTGCAGTTCGTACAGGTCGCCGGTCTCCAGCTCCAGCGCGGTCACGCCGACCACGTCGCCCTGGGTGTTGCGGATCAGGTCCAGCGCCATCCACTCGACGAAGAAGTTGGTCTTGGACTTCACGTTCTGCTGGTACAGCGTGTGCAGCATGGCGTGGCCGGTACGGTCGGCCGCGGCGCAGGCGCGCTGCACGGGCTTTTCGCCGTAGTTGGCGGTGTGGCCGCCGAAGGGGCGCTGGTAGATGGTGCCGTCAGGGTTGCGGTCGAACGGCATGCCGAAGTGTTCGAGCTCGATGACCACGTTGGCGGCTTCACGGCACATGAACTCGATGGCGTCCTGGTCACCCAGCCAGTCGGAGCCCTTGATGGTGTCGTAGAAGTGGTAGTGCCAGTTGTCCTCGCTCATGTTGCCCAGGGAGGCGGACACGCCGCCTTGGGCTGCCACGGTGTGCGAACGGGTGGGGAACACCTTGGACAGGCACGCCACGTTCAGGCCGGCGCGGGACAGCTCCAGCGAGGCGCGCATGCCGGAACCGCCGGCGCCGACGATGACCACGTCGAACTTGCGCTTGGAAATGTTAGCTTTGGTGTAGCTCATTGTTATTTGCCTTCAGTCGCGGGGGAGATCAATCAAAGACGCCAGAGAGCCTGGACGCCCCAGCCGGCGCAGCCGACCAGCCAGACGATGACGAACACCTGCAGCGCCAGGCGCAGGACGACAGGCTGGATGTAGTCCATCAGGATTTCGCGCATGCCGACCCAGGCGTGCCAGGCCAGCGAGATGATCACGGTGAAGGTCAGCACCTTCATCCACTGGGCCGAGAAGATGCCGGCCCATTTGTCGTAGCCGATGGGGCCCTTGGAGAAAATCACCTGGGCCAGCAGGGCCAGCGTAAACAGGGCCATCAGGATGGCGGTGACGCGCTGGCTGAGCCAGTCGCGCAGGCCATAGTGGGCGCCGACGACGACGCGCTTGGAACCGTAGTTAACAGACATGGGAGCTTCCTCTTGTGCGGCGGTGTTTGCTGCGGAATGGCAGCGGTCACCGCTTTTTTTATGGGGTGGTTGTCAATCGTTCAGTACAAGCCGAAGAGCTTGGCGCCCAGCACCAGCGTCAGCGCGATGCTGATCACCAGGGTGGCGATGGCGGACGTGCGGCCGAATTCCTTGGTCACTGCAGCGTGGCTCACGTCCATCCACAGGTGGCGCAGGCCAGCGATGAAGTGGTGCAGAAACGACCAGATCAGGGCCAGCACCGTCAGCTTGACGAACCAGCCGGGCACGAAGCCGATGCCGATGTTGAACGCCGCGGAGAAGCGGGCGAACGAGATTTCGGAAGACACCGAGGTGTCGAACATCCAGATGATGAAAGGCAGCAGCAGGAACATGATCAGCCCGCTGCCGCGGTGCAGGATCGAGACCCACGATGCCGCAGTCATGCGGTAGGTGGTCAGGTCCTTGAACGCGTTAATGTTGCGAAATTCAGGCCGTTTTTTGGCGAGCTCGGTCATGTTGAGTGCTTTCGTGGATGTAACTTCTTTGTAATTCGGACATGCAAAGAACGCAAAATTCTATTGCAACGCAACAAGAGGGTTGTGAGCCGGCCCCTATTTTCGACGTTAATACTCGGGTGCCAGCTTGCCGTCAGCTCAATTCATTACGGTAATGGTGGGTGTCGGTCAGGTACAGACCGCGCCGTAACTCCATCGGAACATCGTTGTAGGTGTAGGCAATGCGCTCCACGCTCAGGAGGGGGGTGGTGGGAGTGACAGCCAGCAGGCCGGCCTGCTCCGCATCGGGCAGCACGGCGCGGATCTTTTCTTCGGCGCGCACCATCCGCACGCCAAAATCAATTTCGAACATCGCGTAGGTCGGGCCCTGGTAGTTGGCCAGCTGGTCCGCCGTCAGCCCTTTGAAAGCCTGGCCCGGCAGCCAGATGTCCTCCAGAATCGTCGGCACCCCGCCGAAAGCCAGGATTCGGCGCGCCTGCATCACGGCATCGCCGGTGCGCAGTGCCAGCACGCGCGCCACTTCGGCATTGGCGCGCACGCGGCGGCAGTCGATCACCTGGCGCTGGGCCGGACCCTCCACCCGGGCGTCGCCGGTGTCGGGCAGCAGTTTCAAGAATCGGTACTGGACATGCTGCTCGGCATGTGTGGCGACAAAGGTGCCCTTGCCCTGGCGGCGCATCACCAGGTTTTCGGCCGCCAACTCGTCAATTGCCTTGCGCACGGTGCCCTGGCTCACCCGAAAGCGCGCGGCCAATTCCATCTCGCTGGGAATGGCCTCGCCCGGCTTCCATTCGCCCTGCTGCAGGCTCTGAAGGATCAGCCCCTTGATCTGCTGGTACAGCGGGCTGAAGGCCGGCGTGGCACCGCCCGCGGCGCCAGGAGGCGTGGCAGGGTTGTCTGCGGCAAAGGGGAGGGATGACATGGTGGGCGGGCGCGATTCGCCTCTGGTGCGGCAGGGGCTGACAGACGACAAACAGGCCACAATCATATCTTATATAAGACATAAGACAAATTGACCGGGGTGCTCAATCGGCGGTACACTCCAAGGCTGTTTTGCGGGGCACGGGCTGCTGGTAACAGACGCTGGTGCTTGTTTGCATCTCCTTCTGTTTTTTCACTTCCCTGGAGTTTTCACCATGAGCAAGAAGCCTGTTCGCGTAGCCGTCACTGGCGCCGCTGGCCAAATTGGTTACGCCCTGCTGTTCCGCATCGCCTCTGGCGAAATGCTGGGCAAGGACCAGCCCGTCATTCTTCAACTCCTCGAAATTCCCGACGAGAAGGCCCAGAAGGCGCTCAAGGGCGTGATGATGGAACTGGACGACTGCGCATTCCCCCTGCTGGCCGGCATGGAAGCCCACGGCGACCCGATGACCGCCTTCAAGGACGCCGACTACGCCCTGCTGGTGGGCTCGCGCCCCCGTGGCCCCGGCATGGAACGCGCCGAACTGCTGGCCGTCAACGGCGCCATCTTCACGGCACAAGGCAAGGCGCTGAACGCCGTTGCCAGCCGCAATGTGAAGGTGCTGGTTGTGGGCAACCCCGCCAACACCAACGCCTACATCGCCATGAAGTCGGCACCTGACCTGCCACGCAAGAACTTCACCGCCATGCTGCGCCTGGACCACAACCGCGCTGCCAGCCAGGTGGCTGCCAAGACCGGCAAGGCCGTGGCCGACATCGAAAAGCTGACCGTCTGGGGCAACCACTCGCCCACGATGTACGCCGACTACCGTTTCGCCACCATCAACGGCGAGTCCGTCGCCAAGATGATCAACGACCAGGAATGGAACGCCAATACCTTCCTGCCCACCGTCGGCAAGCGCGGCGCCGCCATCATCGAAGCCCGTGGCCTGTCGTCGGCTGCCTCGGCTGCCAACGCTGCCATCGACCACATGCGCGACTGGGCCCTGGGCACCAACGGCAAGTGGGTCACCATGGGCATCCCATCGGACGGCCAGTACGGCATCCCGAAGGACACGATGTTCGGTTTCCCTGTCACCTGCGAAAACGGCGAATACAAGATCGTTGAAGGTCTGGAAATCGACGCTTTCTCGCAAGAGCGCATCAACATCACGCTGGCCGAGCTGCAAGGCGAGCAAGACGGCGTCAAGCACCTGCTGTAAGCGAGGTGAGCGCAATGCAGCCGACGCCACAGGCATCGGGCCTTCGGGCCGCCCAGATCCCCGCGCAGGGGCTGGGTGCTGCGCTACCCCATCCGCGCGATGTGTTGCTGGGCGCCCAGGCGCAGACCGGTTTTTTGCCGGTCTGCGACCACTACAGCGGCGTTGAAGCGCGCATGCGCAAGAGCCTGCAATTGCAGGCTGAGATGACGCAGGAATTTGGTACCTGCGTGTTCGATGTCACCCTGGACTGTGAAGACGGCGCGCCCGTCGGCCTGGAGGCCGAACATGCGCGGCTGGTGGCGGCGCTCGCGTTGTCGGCCGACCCGAAAGCCCGCGTGGCGGCCCGTGTCCATGCCGTAGACCACCCTGCGTTTGCAAACGATGTCGCAACCATTGCGGGTGAGGCCGGCCAGCGGCTGTGCCACATCATGGTGCCCAAGGTCGAGTCGGTGGACGATGTTCTGGTGGCTGAGCGCGCGATCAACCGCGCCGGTTTCACCCAGCTGCCAATCCATGTGCTCATCGAATCCCCAGCCGCCGTGCACCGGGCGTTTGAAATTGCCGCCCATCCCCGGGTGCAGAGCCTGAGCTTCGGGCTCATGGATTTTGTGTCGGCCCATGCGGGTGCGATTCCTGCACAGGGCATGACTTCGGCGGGGCAGTTTGCGCATCCGCTGGTGGTTCGCGCCAAGCTGGAGATCGCCGCGGCCTGCCACGCGCACGGCAAGGTGCCTTCGCATTGTGTGGTGACCGAATTTACAGACACGGCGGCCATGCAAAACGCGGCCAGCCGCGCGGCGAACGAGCTGGGCTACACCCGCATGTGGAGCGTCCACCCCGCACAGATCCGCGCCATCCTGCAGGCGTTTGCGCCCCAGCAGGATGATATTGAGAGTGCTTCAAAAATAATAGCGGCTGCCGCTGATGCTGATTGGGCTCCGATCAGCATGAACGGCACGCTGCATGATCGCGCCAGCTACCGGTTTTACTGGCAGGTCCTCGAGCGCGCCCACAGCACAGGGCGCGCACTTCCCCTCGCCGTGCGCCATTGGTTCGGCACGCCGGCCACCGCTTTGTCGTGATCCCTCATTCGTCAACATTTCCCCCACGCAGGACCTTCCATGAAATTGTTTATTGCCTCTGCCCTGATGCTGCTGGCCCCCGCCCTTGCCCTGGCGCAGACGGCTGCCAAGCCCGAAACCAAGGCAGCGGCCAAATCTGAGGCCAAGGCTGCTGCCAAGCCTGCGGCAAAGTCGGACGCGAAGTCTGCCAAGGGCTCCGAGAAGGCGCCTGCCAAAAAAGCCGTGGCCAAGAGCGAGCCCACCAGCAGCCGCACGCAGCTCAAGAGCGCGACCAACCAGGTGGCCGCCGGCATCATTGCTGCCGAGGCTGCACTGTCGCCCGCAGAGCTGGCCATTGCCGACCGCGTGCACACAGGCCGCATGCCCTGCGAGCTGGGCGCTTTCGTCACGGTGACGGCAGAGCCTGCGACACCGGGCCACTTCCATGTGGAAGGCAAGGGCTTCAAGTACTTCATGTCGCCCGTTGCCACCACCACGGGCACCGTGCGCCTGGAAGACCAAAAGGGCGGTGCTGTCTGGCTGCAGATTGCCAACAAGTCCATGCTGATGAACCAGAAAGCCGGCCAGCGCCTGGCCGACGAATGCATGAGCCCCGAACAGCAACTGGTGGCAGAAGCCATCAAGAAGAACCCGCCTGTCAGCGTGCTGGAGCCCATCTCCAAATAAGGCCAAGCCTGCCGACGACGTTCGCGACAAAAACAAGAACACGAATGCCTTGAACCGCGTGTGGCCCGCAGCACTGTCGCCTTGACGGTGCTGGCCGTTGCCCATGTCGCCCCACTTTAGATAGAACGCAACCGGAGAAAAATGATGTTGAATGCCTACCGTGAACACGTGGCCGAGCGCGCCGCCCTGGGTATCCCGCCGCTGCCGTTGACCGCCCAGCAAGTGGCTGCAGTGATCGAGCTGATCAAGAACCCGCCCGCTGGCGAAGACGCCTTCCTGCTGGACTTGCTCACGCACCGCGTGCCCCCGGGCGTGGACGACGCAGCCAAGGTCAAGGCCAGCTTCCTGGCCGCCGTGGCGCACGGCGATCTCCAGGTGGCACTGATCTCCAAGGCCAAGGCCACTGAGCTGCTGGGCACCATGGTGGGTGGCTACAACGTGCACCCGCTGATCGAACTGCTCGATGACGCCGAAGTGGCGGGCGTGGCTGCCAGCGCGCTCAAGAAGACGCTCCTGATGTTCGACTTCTTCAACGATGTGGCGACCAAGGCCAGGGCGGGCAACGCCAAGGCCCAGGAAGTGATGCAGAGCTGGGCCAACGCCGAGTGGTTCACTTCGCGCCCCGAAGTCGACAAGAAGATCACCGTCACCGTGTTCAAGGTGCCCGGCGAAACCAACACCGACGACCTGTCGCCCGCACCCGATGCCTGGAGCCGTCCCGACATCCCGCTGCACTACCTGGCAATGCTCAAGAACACCCGTCCTGACGCGGCTTTCAAGCCCGAAGAAGACGGCAAGCGCGGCCCGATGCAGTTCATCGACGACCTGAAGAAAAACGGCCACCTGGTGGCCTACGTGGGCGACGTGGTGGGTACCGGTTCCTCGCGCAAGTCGGCCACCAACTCGATCGTCTGGGCCACCGGCCAGGACATCCCGTTTGTGCCCAACAAGCGTTTTGGCGGCGTGACGCTGGGTGGCAAGATCGCGCCGATCTTCTTCAATACGCAGGAAGACTCCGGCTCCCTGCCGATTGAAGTCGATGTCTCCAAACTGGAGATGGGCGACGTCATCGACGTGATGCCCTACGACGGCAAGATCGTCAAGAACGGCGCCACCGTGGCCGAGTTCCAGCTCAAGAGCGACGTCCTGTTTGACGAAGTGCGCGCCGGCGGCCGCATCAACCTCATCATCGGCCGCTCGCTGACAGCCAAGGCCCGCGAGTTCCTCGGCCTGCAAGCTTCCACCGTGTTCCGCCTGCCCACCCCTCCCGTGGCAACGAATGCTGGCTTCACACTGGCGCAAAAGATGGTCGGCCGCGCTGTGGGCCTGCCCGAAGGCCAGGGCGTGCGCCCCGGTACCTATTGCGAACCCAAGATGACGACGGTGGGCTCGCAAGACACCACCGGCCCGATGACGCGCGACGAGCTCAAGGACCTGGCTTGCCTGGGTTTCTCGGCCGACCTCGTGATGCAATCGTTCTGCCACACGGCGGCATACCCCAAGCCTGTCGACGTGAAGACGCACCGCGAACTGCCTGCGTTCATCTCCAACCGCGGCGGCGTGGCCTTGCGTCCAGGCGATGGCGTGATCCACAGCTGGCTCAACCGCCTGCTGCTGCCTGACACCGTGGGCACTGGCGGCGACTCGCACACGCGTTTCCCTATCGGCATCTCGTTCCCTGCGGGCTCCGGCCTCGTAGCCTTCGGCGCCGCCACCGGCGTGATGCCGCTGGACATGCCTGAATCCGTCCTGGTGCGTTTCAAGGGTGAAATGCAGCCCGGCGTGACCTTGCGCGACCTGGTGCATGCGATTCCGCTGTACGCCATCAAGCAAGGCCTGCTGACCGTGGCCAAGGCCGGCAAGATCAACGCCTTCTCGGGCCGCATCCTGGAAATCGAAGGCTTGCCAGACCTCAAGGTCGAGCAGGCGTTCGAGCTGTCCGATGCGTCGGCCGAGCGCTCTGCCGCTGGCTGCACGATCAAGCTCAACCCCGAGCCGATCAAGGAATACCTGACGTCGAACGTCGTTCTGATGAAGAACATGATCGCCGACGGCTATGCCGACGCCAAGACGCTGCAGCGCCGCATTGAAAAGGTCGAAGCCTGGCTGGCCCAACCCAACCTGCTCGAAGCCGACAAGGACGCCGAGTACGCCGCCGTGATCGAGATCGACCTGGCCGACATCAAGGAACCCATCGTCTGCTGCCCCAACGATCCGGACGACGCCAAGTTCCTGTCC
>SDXZ01000177.1 GCA_004210805.1 Acidovorax sp. | reverse complement strand
CCCATGGCGTCGTAGTCGAACCGGGTGGTCTGTGTCGTTTCGTGCTCAGTGCCCGGGCGCCGGGTGGTGGTGACTGCCGTCAGGCGGCTTTCTTCGTCCCATTCAAATGTCTGCGCGGTGTGTTTGCCGCTGAGCTTTTGAATCAGCCGCCCGTGGCCGTCGTAAAAGTACCGCTTGTCTTCATACACCCGCACTAGGTTGTCGCGCACGTAGCCTGCCTGCAAATGCTGGGTACGGTTGGCCAATTCAGTTTGACTCTGGTTGTCCAGAATGTTGCCAGCACGGTCGTACTGGAAAGTCTCGCTATTTGCTGCGGGTTGGCCCTGGCGGGTGGTTGTACTCGTGAATGGTTGACGAACGGTGCGCTCAATACGGCCTGTGGCGTCGTAGCGGTGGCCCGTGTCGCCACGCAGGCTGTGGCGGCTTTGGCGAAGCTCGCCCACCTTGTCGTAAGCGTAGGCTTTCATCAAGCCGTCGAGTGGGTTCTGCTCTGCCGTGCCAGCACTAAGTACCGCACGTTGCCAAGGCGCGTCGCTGGCCCGGAATGGCGGTGCATGCTGGTCTGCGGACTGGCTCCAGGCCCCCAGCCTGCGGCCCAGAGGGTCCAGGGCATAGCGGGTCTGCACCTGGCCCTGGGTGCGGTGGACTTCGCGGTGAAGGGCGTCACGCTCGATGTCGCTGATGAGCTGGTGCACCGCCAGCGAATCCGGGCTTTGGGTGTCACGCTGGCTGTAGTTGATCTGGTGCAGGTGCCCCGATCCATAGTGCAGGTAGTTCAGCGCTCTTTCGATGTGCGGGCGCCCTGCCAGGGCGGGCAGCAGGGTCTGGGTGCGGTTGCCCAGGGCATCGTGGCTGTGTTGCAGGGTATGGCTTTGGCCGGTGACCTCATCGGTGCTGGTTTCCTCTACCAGATTGCCGACCGTGTCGTACACAAACTTGCTGGTGTGCAAAGGCTTGAGGCCGCCGTCTTCCTGCAAGGCCAGTTTCTTGGCCTGCGTCAGTTGGTCCAGGGAGTCGTAGCTGTAGAGGTAGTGGTGCCGCGCCGTGCGCTTTTCCACCAGCCGGCCCGCCGCGTCGCGCAGAAGCTCGGTGCGCAAAACGCATGTGGGTTGAAAGCCTGGCAACGCGCCCGCGGGCAAGTCGTCTGCGCCCGGGTGGTGGTTGACGGCCACAGGCCACCCATTGGCGTCGTACTCCACCGTCACACGCTGGCCGCCGACGCGGGTTTCCTCGACCATGCGATCAGCGGCGTCGTAGGTAAAACCGTAGTGCTGGCCGTTCTCGTTGACCAGCGTGCTCAGCCGATGGGCGGCGTCGTAGGTCAGCGTGACGCCGCGCTGTTCTTCATCGATCTGCGTTTGCAGTTGGCCGCGCTGGGTGTAGCTCCAGTGCCGGGTGCGTGGCTGGGCGTCGGTGTGCGCCATCGGGCGCCCGGCGGCATCGTAGCGCCAGCTTTGCGTGGTGCCGTCGGCCAGCGTGAGCGTGAGCAGTTCGCCCGTGGGGCCGTGCCCCAGCGATGTGGTGTGACCCAGCGCATCGACAACCCGCTGGAGATGGCCTGCGCCGTCATAGTGGTACTGGGTGCGCTGGCCCGAGCAGTCCACATACTCCACCAGCAGCCCGCGCAGGTCATGCCGCAGCTTCTTGACTCCGCCTTTGCTGTCCCGGATCTGGAGCAGTAGCCCGTTGCCGTCGTACGCGTACTCTGTCGTGGTTCCATCGGGCGCATGTGCCACGGTGCACAGGCCCCGTGGGTTGTACTCGTAGCGCCATATGGTTCCATCGGGCAGCGTGACTGCCAGCGGCTCGAACCAATTGGTGTCCCACAAAGTGCGAGTGCGCCGGCCCAGAGCGTCGATCTCGGCAGTTCGCATGCCGTTGTCGTCGTACTCGAACCTGAGGCTTTGCCCACCTGGGGGAATGCATTCCAGCAGCTCTCGCGCAGGACTCCACCGCAAATCCCAGCTTTGATCCAAGGGGTTGGTGTAGCGCGTCAGGTTGTAGAGCTCGTCCCACTGCCACTCCTGCCGACGGCCCAGTTGGTCGACGGATACCGTGATACCGCAGGGTGGCAGCGTGTTGGCCTCGGCAGCCTTCGCAGCATCGGCGCTGTCCAGACGGCCGTACCGGATGTCGTAGGTTTCCCCATCGCTGGTCCAGTGGCGCACCACGCGGCGGTCGCGGCCTGTCAGGGTCGTCCAGGGGCTTGTTGGCGTCACGCCCTCCAGAATTGGCCCGCCCGCTTGTTCAGTACTTTCCCACACGTAGCTCGACTCGAGCCCTGCGGCATCCACCTGCCAGGTCATCAGGCCATCCGTATATGCAAACTGGCGTATCACGCGGCCGGTTCTGTCCAGCACCTTGACCAGTTGGCCGCTGGCGTCGTACTCGTAACTCGCGAGCAGGCCTGTCCGCTCGCCCAATACCCCTTGTAGTAGACCGATGTGCGTGACACGGCCAGACGCCTCATGGAGCTTGAATTCGATGATGCGGCCAAGATGGTCCGTCATGCGTACCAGCCGCTGGAGCGCATCGCGCCGCAGCCGTATCCAGTGGTTGAAGCGGTCCTGGATGCGCTGCAGACGCAACATTTGCATGCCCGCACCGCCTGCGCCATCGATTGTATGCACGGGCCCATGCACTGGCCCGAACTGGTAGCGAATGTGGTCTAGGTCCACCACTTCGTACGCCCCACCGGGAGTGCAGTTGACGACGTACCCTTCTGCGGTATTGAAGAATGCGTTTCCTGGCTCTACCCAGGGCAGGTTGACGCGCCGTCCCTGCCTGCTTACGAAGGTGAGAGAGCCGGGTGCAGCCGTCGAAGGCGGGGTGACGTGCAGCTCCATGTCAAACGGAAGTGACCACCCTTTTCCATGAATCGTGTCTGCGCGGTGATCATGGCTGCTGTAGAAGCGGGCCCATTCAATGCTCATGGGGCCTGGCAGCACAAAATCCGTATCGCCCGATCCGTCGAGAATCTTCCCGCCCGTCATGGGAATCACCGGGCGCCCCATCACCCATTGAATGCCCCTGGCGGCAGCGTCGCCGATGTAGCTGCCGACGACCGCCATGCCCATGCAGCCCAGTTTGGCCGGCAAGCTGCCCCGCCCCAGCAACGCTGGGGCAAACTCCAGCGCCGTCTCCCACATGTCCTTGTCATCGGCGATGTTCAGGTACTGGGTCTTGTTGCCTCCCACGAGCACATTGTCCGAGCCAGTGACGATCTGGGCAGCGCACATGAGCTTGTCGCCCTTGCGGGCCGCAGGGCCGGTCTCAATGAACACCGAGTCGCTGCCCTCCGCAATCTTGTTGGGCTCCGGCATGGGGTGCTTCGAGCACACGGCAGAGTCCAAAATGGCGCGCATGGCCTCGCGCTGGTTGATGAGGACCGTGGCAGCACCTTTGATGCCAAGCACGCCGGTGATGTCCATCTCACCAATGCCCTCCGTCATTTCCTGTATTTTTTTCTCTTTGTAATCATTCCACCCTGTCATCCGGCCTATGAACCCAGCCACCGCGCCGCTGATGACCATGCCGGCGCAAGTCGTGCCCAGGAAGGCAAAAGCCGCACCAAAGGTCACGGCGGCACCCGCCAGCGGCGCAGCCACCACTGCGACCGCGGCGATGGCCCCCGCCACCAGCAGTCCCTCGGCCACCATGGAGCCCACACGCAGCGCCGTGCGAGCCAGCCGCGCCCACACCCCCACGTGACCGATTTCGTCCTTCATGCGAGCCGCAGCCATGCCTCCCATCTGTGGGTCCTGTCTTTGGTGGTGTTGGTGAAAGGAGGTAGCTTTTGCTCAGTGAAAAGGCGGTGAGGTCGCCTTACTTGGCATGAAGCTCAAAGCTGCCGAGAACGGCGTCCACGCTCTGCAATTGCTCGGGTGTCAGCGGGGCCGGAGATGTGAAAGTAAAGCTCAACATCTTCCGGGTGTCAGGCAGCTGGAAGATCGCCTGCACGTGATGGAGCGTCTGCCCTTGCTGCTTGTAGCTGACCGGAAACCGCACCCCGTCGACCTTTGCGCGCGCTCCCAGCTTTTGCGGCTCCGGCACACCTTTGCTGAACTTGCTCACCTGCTTGGCAGCCAAGGCCATTTGCCGGTCCACAAACTGCGTGGGAGTCTCGTCAACCTCCATGTCTTCGCGCGTGATGACGATCGTCAGGCCTCCGGATGCGGGGCTGGGCATCAGGACATGCACCGTTCGGTCGAGCGAGTAGTCCGGGGCACTGATGAACCCCTCATTGAAGTGGTAACGCATAGGAAATAGAAGGTGGTTGAAGAGCCTGCAGCGGCGTGCCTCAGGCACACCGCCAGCACACCGTCAGCTGCAGTTGAGGTTGATCTTTTTGCCAAATTCATCGAGGTCGTCGTCGAACTTCAGCAGTCCCTTTTTCACGCCCACGATCTCGATGTCGCCTTCATCGGTGAGCTTGATGTAGGCCTTGCCGCCACCCACCACCAGGGTGATGCTTTCGGCCGCCTCCAAGCGTATGTGTTTACCTGCCTTGATGAGGACCGAGTCATCGTCCGCCCGCACATTGACGTTCTGCTTGCCTATGACTGTGGCATCTGCAGTGGTGGAGGCCACAGTGATGTTCTGTTTGGCCGTGAGGTTCATGTTGCCGGACTGCGCCTCATGGGCCACATCGCCCGTGGACACGGTGGTGCGCTGTCCCCCTTCGGAGACGTGCGTGAGCATGCCCCCTTTGGCCAACAGTGTGAGTTGCTGCTGGGTCGAGGTGGTGATCGGCCCCTTGCCATGCACCGACACGCTTTGACCCGAGCTGATGACGATAGGCTTGGGACTGATCAGCGATTGCCCCTCAGGACTGACGATGGACACGATGGGCTTGCTGATGTCCTGGGATTTGGCTTGTATTTCCAACGCCTCGGGCATCGCCGGATCGGTGTCCATGGGCATGACCAGCTCGGGCCCGGCGCCCGCAGCGCTCCCGCCCGACACGAACGAGGACACAGCCGCAGCCATCTGTCCCAGCGATATCGCAGCAGCCGCCTTGCCCACCATGGACTGGATGCCCGACGCCAGCTCGCTCATGTGCGCCATCTTTAGATTGTTGATGCTGCCGATGACGGCTTCCATGGATGCCACAGCGCTTTTGGCTTGGGCCATCAAGCCCTGGGAGGACTCCAGCCCGGCACCCAGATTGGCAAAGCCGTCCGGACTCTCATGCGCAACCTTCTGCATGAAATCCTGCGTATAAGTCGTGATCAACAAGCCCTTGTCCGCCCGAATAGCCCCCCACTCATTGGTGCGCAACTCAAAGCCATAGCTGCGCTTGGCCTCGGAGCTCTGGTTCATCAGGTAGCCCATGTGCAGATGGGTGTTCCCGTGGTCCGTCGAGAGCTCGATGTGCTCGATGCCTTTCTGGTCCTCGAACCGCAGCATGTGCTTCCCGCCGCCGCCCTTGCTCCAGTTGGTCTGAAAGCCCGACTGTGTCTTGTGCTTGGGCAGCTCCCAGGGCGGCATCTGGTCCGCGTTGTACACACGCCCGGTGATGATGGGGTAGTCGGGGTCGCCGTTCAGGAACTCCACGATGACTTCTTGGCCGATGCGCGGGGTAAAGATGCCGCCATATTTCGCACCCGCCCAGGGGTGGGATACGCGGATCCAGCAACTGGAGTTCTCGTCCATTGCACCGATGCGGTCCCAGTGGAACTGCACCTTCACCCGGCCGAACTTGTCGGTCCATATTTCTTCCCCGGCAGGCCCGACGACCACCGCGGTCTGTGGGCCCTGGCTGCGGGGTTTGGGCGTGACGCGGGGCGGGGTGAATGCGAGGCTGGTAGGCTGCGCTTTCAGCACAAAACGCTGGATGGACCCCACCTCGTCCTGGGTGGTCTTCGGGGTGGGCTTGGCAATACTGCTGACTTCCGGGTTCTCCTGAAAATGGTACTGAACCGCGGTGATGAGGTACTGCTGGTTCTGATCCTCACGCGGATAGTTTTCCAGGCTGAAGGTGTACCCCGGCGTCAGTGCCCGGCAGCTGGATTTGCCCTGCACGACGCTCTCGCGGGTGAGGTTCTCCTGCAAACGCACGCGCACATACGTTTCGCCGTCGCCGTACTCGGTATAGCCGCCGGGCCACTCATAAACCTCATGGCTGTCGTGCGCATGGCCGGCCGGCATCTTGCGCATATTCGAAAGGTCAGCCTTCGGCTTCTTGAAGTCGTAGTCGTCGTTGTAGTGGCGGCCAGACTTGATCTCTTCTGCCAGCTCCCAGGCAAAGACGCATTCGCGGTCCGAGATGGCGGCCTTCTCAGGCGGGTAGAACGGGAGGGTTGCGGCGCCTGGCAAGGCGCTGTGCGAAGCCACAATATCGTCGGCGAGCGTGAGAGCGTGCTGGCCCGGGGAATGCTGGTGATAATAATAAATGCCCTCGTGCTCCATGAGCCGGGACACAAACTGGCAATCTGTCTCGTTATATTGAACGCAATAATCCCAGGTCCGATAACTGCGGGTGAGCTTCTTATCGATCGGGTACCCATATTTCCCGAGGACTTCTTCAATTATCTCGGGGACAGTCTTATTCTGGAATACCTTGAAATCGCTTTTGCGGGTGGCCAGCCAAAGCCATGGATTCAAACGGGCGCGATACGAATACATGCGGTGGTCCTGGCCCTGCATGCCAAAACGGGTCACGATAGCATCTATGTACCTTTTCCCGCCGCCCTCGGTCTCCACCACAATGGTCGCGTTCTTGCCCAGAAGGGCCTTGGGGTCGATACCCTTGCTGTCACTCAGCAAGTCAACATCCAGCGAAAATATCTGGCTTATTTCTTCTGTTCCCTGCAGCTGCCTGAACTTGAGCTGGTCGCCGAGTGGCGTTTGAATGGTTACGCGGCGTGTCATGTGCTGCAGGCTGTGAGCCTAATGATTCGAAGTGCTGGGCATGATAGCGATCAGAACCACTTTTTCGTTTGACACCGCCAACCATTCGTTTCACAAAATTACCTCAAAAGGTAACCCAAGTAACCAAGGTGGAATAACAGAGACGATTTGCAACTGCGTGTTGCATTGCCCGCCAGCTTCCTAAGCAATCCGTGCAATTGCAGTCTGCAAGGTAGGCCGCCAACGGCACAAAACCCGCTCCCGCCCCGTCTGCGGATGCACGCTGACCGCCTCTTCCACCAGCCCGCACCGCGCATAGAACTCCCGAGCGCGCTGGTTGGACGTGGCGACATGCAGCGTCCAGCCGGCGGGGCAATAGCTGCGGCCGATCTCCCGCACCAGCACGCCGCCCAGGCCCTGACTCTGTGCGTCGGGCGCCACGAAGAGCTGGTGCAAGTGGTTGATGTGCAGATCCAGCACCATGAACGCGCGCAGCGCATGGTCGTGCTCGTACACCAGCGTGGTGTTGGGGGCGCCAAACTCTGCGGCCACACGCTCTTCCCAGTGCGCGATCGGCGCCACCGACGGGGCGGCGGGGTTGGCAGAACTCCAGGCCGCGCGCCAGAGATAGGCCAGACCGGCAGTGTCCTGGAGGGTGGCGAGGCGCAGCGGTATCGCGGGTTTCAGATCTGAAAGTGGCACGGTCATGCCGGCATTGTGCGAGTGCAGTGGAGTGGGGCCTTAGGGGTTGAGCCCAGGCGCGGCCGCCACGGCTTGCGGGGCAACGCCAGCAACCCGCGGGGGCAGGCCAAACAGCGGCCGCAGCCAGGCCATGCGCTGGACGATCGCCGTCAGCCCCCAGCACAGACCCACGGTGCCGGCCAACAGGGCGAGGGGTTCAGCCACAGGACCGAGGTGCCAGGGCACCAGGGCTACCGCCAGCACGATGATGGCCGTCTGGTGCAGCATGTACCAGGGGTAGACCGCGCCCTGGGCCCAGCGCAGCCACGGCCAGGGGCGGTTCAGACGGTGGTGGGCCCAGCCCAGAATGGTGAGCAGGGCCGCCCAGAGGTACACATCCGCCAGCACGCGCAGGGGCAGGCGCGCAAACCGGTGGCCCTGCTGCAGCGCCCAACCCAGCAGCCCCAGGTACGCCACCAGCAGCCCCAGGTACGCCACCAGCAGCATCAGGGCGAGCACCAGGGTGCGCCAGCGCAGGCGCACGAGCTCGGTCCACAGGCCGGCGTCCAGCCCGATCCAGTAGCCGTACACGAACACCGTGAAGTACATGGCGTGCAGCCAGCCGTCGTGGATCAGGTTGTGCGTGGGCGGGAAATGCGGCCACAGCAGCAATGAGTACAGCGCGAGTGGCAGGACCGGCAGCACCACCAGCGCGGTACCGCGCAGGCCGGTGAACGCCTCCCGCAGCCGGCGCCCTGCCTGGGATTCCGCCAGCGGCAGCAGGAGCGCCAGCACCACGGTGTAGACCCAGAGGTAGGCCAGGTACCAGAGGTGGTTCCAGGTCACGCCGGCCTCCCAGCCGTCAAACGCGCCCGCGGGCCAGGTGGTCAAGCTGTAGTAGCGATGCAAAAAGGCGCCGAACCCGGGCGCGATGAGGCCGTTGGCCACCCCCTGGGCGTAGGGCTGGTAGGGCACGACCACGGCCATGCCAAAGGCCAGGGGCAGCAGCAGGCGCCCGCTGCGCTGGCGGATGAGCCCCGGCACCGTCTGCCCCCGCCGCACCAGCCCGAAGGCCAGGCCCGAGACCAGAAACACCAGGTCCATGCGCCAGAGGTTGAGTGCGCGCATGGGCGCCTGCAGCCACTCGGCGGCGTGCGGGCTCTTGATGTGCCAGTGCCAGTCGGCCACGTAGTACATGGCCACGTGGTAGAGGATGACGAGCGCGAAGGCCAGTGCGCGCAGGGCGTCGATGTCGTGGCGGCGGGAGGACATGGTGCGGTGTGGATCCAGAAAATCGGTCACCGCATCGTGGCCGTGCAACGGCGGCGCCGGACCACCTTTGGGACGGCGCAGGCTCTGAATGGGACCAGCGGTGGCCGGGTGGGACGAACCGGGGCCGCCCCCCCACGCCGACTGCCTAAACTCACCCCATGAC